>CAYJNC010000055.1:0-9307 GCA_964371185.1 uncultured Christensenellaceae bacterium | reverse complement strand
GAATGTATTCCATAGAAACAGCGCCCATGTCTGCAATTCGCTCTACAACCTTTGGTTGCACGTCTTCCGGTAACATAGAAAGTATTCTCGCCGATTTATCCGGCTTTAGGTACGATAAAATAAGCGCTATCGTCTGAGGATGCTCGTTCTGAATAAAACTGCTTATCTGAACGTCATCTGCTTTTCTTATGAAATCAAACGGACGAACTTGCAATTCAGCCGAAAGCTTGCCGATTAACTCGTCCGCCTTGTCAGAACCCATCGCCTGAATTAATACGTCTCTTGCGTAGTCTATGCCGCCTTCACTAATGTAGTTTTGCGCCCTGCATAGATCGTGAAACTCTGCTATAACCTGATTACTGGTTTCCTTGTCAAATGCAGACAAACCTGTAATCCCAAGAGTCAATTGTTCAATTTCGTCTTCGGTTAGGTGTTTGTATATTTTTGCCGATGCATCTCTGCCCAGCACCACCATCAGTATGGCGGCCTTGTCTTTAGTTGATAAATCTAATTCCGCCATAAATTAGCCTCCAAAATCATCGTTTAGCCAATTTTTAAGTAATTGTGCTACCATTTGCGGGTCTTTGTCTACAAAGTCTTTAACTTGAATCATAGTTTCGTTTTTAGTTTCACCCAATAATGATTCTATGGTATCGTCGCCCGCTTCAATATCTACTATGTTGCCGGATGCCATTTGTTGTTCATATAATTCTTGTCTGCGTTCGGCCTCCTCGCGTACACGTATTGCCTCTATTTCTTTTTGCTTCTTGCGTTTTATTGAGTTGAGTATTATCAGCAACATTGCAATTATTACGCCCAAAATTATTAACGGAACTATTACCTCTCCCATAAACGCCGTGCGTTGTTGGTCTTCTAAGTATTGCGTTTGCTGATCTATCATGTCTTGAACTGTTGTGTCTTCAACAAATGTCATGGCTCTTACTTGTACACTCTCTTCGGGGACGCCTATTGCCGTCGATACCAAAGAAACGATATCGGGTAACATTGCCTCAACATCTGTGCCGCCATTTATAACAACCGAAGCAGTAAGCTCGCTAATGTCGCCTTGCGCTTCAATAATTTGCTGATTAACTTCGTTTACTTCTGCGTTGACCTCATTTATTACGTTATAGTAAGTTGAGTCCCCCGCTTCTTCATCTATTTCCGGATATGTAGGGCTTGCACCGTTTGGATCTGCACCTACAGCGCCCTCGGGAACTGTGTCTGTGCCTTGCAATCTCTCTACAGTTTGTTTCATGCTTGTTATGATACCCATGTTTTCGGCATCTGTGGTCGGTGGAGTAAGCGTGAGTGAATTAGTAGACTTCTCATCAAAATCGAGTATTACATTCACACTTGATTCAAAATTAGTCGCACCGAAAACAGGTGATAACAAATTAGAAATTTGTAAATTCAACTGTTCAGCAACCTTCTTTTGAAGTTCTATTTGCATTTCAACTGCGGTAGTACCGCTTGTTAGCCCGTCTCCCGAAGCATCGGAATAACCGTAGTTTCGCATATATTGATCAACAATCATTATGTTTTCGTTGCCAATCATCGGAACCGCACCTAAAACGATGGCTCGAATAGCCTCTGTATCTGCATCAGAAAGCTCGCTTATTCCCGGTTGCAACTCTACCATAACCGTCGCACTCGACGTTGTATTAGCAGAATCAGACAACACAAATGCACTCGTATCCGCAAGAGATAAGAGTACTGTGCTGTGTGATATTTTTTCCATTCCATTAATCATTGCAGCAATGTTTTGTTGCAATGCAGCCTGTTCGTAAAACGCTTTATCCTGATCTGTCGCACCAAAACTCGTTGCATTATCTGAATACAAGCCATAGTCTAAGGTTTCAGTCGACGGTAAGCCCTGCGCATATAATGTATAGCGTAATTCTTCGGCTTGATTTTTAGGTACAAGTAAAGTACCGTTAGGTGCCGACTGTACGTCTACCCCTTGCTCTTCAAGCGCCGTTATAACATTGCCCGCCTCTTCGTCACTTAACCCGACAAATAAAGTCGAATATTCCACTTGATTGGCCATGTTTGCGACGAAACTAAGTGCTACTATTGTCATTACGATAACAGCTATTATTAATATTTTCTGTGATGTCTTGCTATCGCCCCAAAAAGTTGCTATCTTTTTGCCGACACCTTTTGCCCCATTAGTCTCCAGAAGACAGGTCCTCCTTGCTTACAGCATGCAGTATGGCAATATCTGCTTGCCATACTACACACTATATAATTTTGCTTCTGTGATACATTTTTACTTTAAACCGTTTTAAGTACTGTGAATCTTGTTTTTATTAATTTCTGCCATTATAAATTTTACTTGTATTAATTTGCTACTATTAATATTTGTCAAGTCCCGAGAAATCAAAGGATCCAAAATCCTCAACTTCGGCTTCTTGCCCCATCATGCCAAAGTCGTTTTCATCTCTTTTTAGTTTATACTTCATAACCATATTTTTCATTGTGTCAGCCTGACCCGAAAGCTCTTCTGAAGCGGCAGCACTCTCTTGTGCCGTAGCCGAGTTCGTTTGAACAACCATAGAGATTTGTTCAACAGCCGTGCTGATATCCGCAATTGATTGTGCTTGGTTTTCAGATTCTGCCGCAATAGTTTCAAGTTTTTGCGTGATAGATGTTGCATCTTCAACAATTGCTTTTAACACTTTTGCAGTGCCTTCTGCATGTCTGTTTCCTTCTTGTACTTTTTCCATAGAACCTTCAATGAGAGCAGCGGTTTCTTTAGCCGCTTGCGCACTCTTAGTTGCAAGGTTTCTAACTTCATCGGCAACAACCGCAAAGCCTTTGCCGGCGTCCCCTGCCCTTGCAGCCTCTACAGCCGCATTAATTGCAAGAATGTTTGTTTGGAAGGAAATATCGTCAATAACTTTAATGATTTTGCCTATTTCAGCCGAGCTTATATCAATCTCACGCATAGATTCTAACAAATCGTCCATATTGTTGTTGCACTCTGCAACAAGTGCACCGGAATTGTTCATGATGTCTCTTGTTTGTCTTGCGTTTGTTGCATTGTTTTGTATTTGATCGTTAACTATTGAAATAGTTTCGGACAATTGCTCTATAGAACCGGATTGCTCTGTTGCGCCTTGTGCCAAAGCTTGTGCACCCCTTGAAACTTCATTTGCACCGACAGCAACCTGATCGGAAGCTTGTTCCATGCCTTTAAAAGTTGTGTTAAGAGCACCGATACTCCGAGCAAGAGATTTATCTATCGCTACAAACTCACCTAAATATTTTGCTTTTGTTTGAACATCTAAATTCCCGCCCGCAACTTCTTGAGTAACATAGCTGATGTCGTCGACATACTCTTTTAAAGCCTTGACCATACCACGAATGCTGTCTGCAAGTTCGCCCAATTCATCACCGGCCTTATACTCAATTTCAACACTTAAGTCGCCGTTTGCAATAGATTTTGCGGCGGCAACACATTCCGTAACCGGTTTTTTAATGCTCTTGGTTAGTGAAAGTGCTACTATTACAGCAACAACAACAATTGCGCCTAACCCGGCAAACACAATTATTAAGTTTAATTCGATAAGATCATTGATTTCAACATATTCAGCATTAGCAGCCGATGCAGTTTCTTCTGCAATCGCATCTGCACTTTGCTCAAACAAGCTTATAGCCGGTTGATATGATTCCGTAAACAAAGCTAAATAAGCATCTGTATTTCCTGCAACAGCCTCCGCATAAATGGAATCTAATACAGGCGATAACCCATTAACCTGCGCCTTAAGAGCATTAAACGCATCACCGGCCTGAGCCCCAAAAATGGAATTCAACAAGTCTAACTCAGCTAACATTTCATTAATACTATCTTGTGAATGTTTGTAATTTTCATCAATTACTGCCTTATCGTTAGAAAGACCCATTTGCATTGTTGTTTGAATATTTTCCGAAGCCTTTAGTTGTATGTATGCAACCGTGTCCGTTACTTCAACAGCTTGCGAAAGCAACGTTGATAAATTCGCAGTTCTGTTAATAGCGTTCACAGATATTAAGCTCAACGTTACTATCAGAGCTATAATAATCACAAACCCTATTATAATCCTCATTCCTACTTTTACATTTTTCAGCATAATAATTTCCTCCTTAGAAATACTCCGCACCTATAATTTTTTCGCAAGATAAAAGTAATATCATTTTTTCCGGCAAAACAGCAATACCGCTAATGTAATCCTCGTTGTTCGAAGAATTCTTAGAGGGCGGATTTACATTTACACTGTTAATGTCTAAAACTTCATCTACTTCATCTACTATTAAACCTATTTCGACTCCAAGAACATTAACAACAATTACACACGTTTTTTCGGTGTATTCTTTTTGTTCATAACCGAGTCTCATATTTATATCAATAAGCGGAACAATAAGCCCCCGCAAATTAATAATACCTTTAGCATAATCCGGAAACTCCGGAACACTCGCTACCGATTGCATCCCAATTATTTCAATAACTTGTGAAATCGGAATGCCATAACACTGATCGTTCAAAAACAAAGTTAAATATTTATTAGATCCACCGGTTACAAATTCTTGGTCTATAGCGTGAGTTTCATTGAAATCTCCCAATTTTGTACCTCCTCTCCTAATGACATAATCATCTATGCCAACAGATTATTAATATCTAATATGAGTGCAATGCCACCGTCACCCATAACTGTACAACCACTAATGCCTTTGATTCTGCCGACAGTTTTTGTAACATACATAGGCATTGGTTTTACAACCGCTTGTTGCTCTCCTAAAAGTTCGTCTGCAAACAAGCAAGCCGTTCCTCTTTCACACTCGACAAGAACCATAATACCCTTGTCAAAATCTTCCTCTGCATTTGTTATGCCAAAGAAGTTATTAAGCCTTACAATCGGGTAGCATACACCTCTGATAACAATAGTTTCGGTTTGATTGGGCTCTACAATAATTTTGTGCAGCCGCGGTTCTAACGATTCTCGTATAGATAGTGTAGGTACAATGTAGGTGGAATTTCCCACCGTAATTTTCATGCCATCAAGAATAGCAAGCGTCAGCGGTATGTGCATGGTTATAACAGTTCCTGTTCCCAGTTCACTGTCAACAGTTATACTGCCACCGATTTTCTCGATATTTTTGCGAACAACGTCCATTCCAACACCACGACCGGAAAACTCCGTAACCTGATCTTTCGTTGAAAAACCGGGAAGTAATGTGAATCCAAACGCTTCTTTATTAGAGATTTCATTTTCCGGTTTAGTTGTAAGCCCTTTTTCATATGCTTTCTTAATAATTTTACTTCTGTCCATTCCACGGCCGTCATCTTTTATTCTTACAACGATGTCGCCACTTGTGCTGTTCGCCTCAAGTGTAACCGTACCTTTAGCAGGTTTACCTGCGGCAATACGTTCATCTGTTGTTTCGATTCCGTGGTCTACCGCATTTCTGATCAAATGCATCAGCGGATCGGACAAGTTATCAATAATATTCTTATCAACCTCGGTGTCCTCACCAATAAGAACGAGGTCTGCCTGTTTTTGAGTTTTCTTGCAGATATCACGTACAATACGTTGCATTCTATGGAAGGTTGCAGCAACCGGCACCATTCGGATAGACATAACAATGTCTTGCAATTCGTCTGTAAGTTTACGAAGTTGCCTTGCTTGTTTTTCAAAATTTTCCAAATGAAGCCCCGAAAGCTCTGCATTTTTTGTTACCATAGATTCGGTTGTAACAATTTCTCCGACAAGATTCATTAGTTTGTCTATTTTCTTGACGTTAACATTGATAAAACTTTGTTTTTCTACTTTTTCGCCGGCGGGTTTTTTAACTTCAGCAGGTTTTTTAGCTTCTTCAATAGCTACAACCGGCTCGGGAGCCTTGGGTTGTTCTTCTATCACCTGCGATACTTCCGGCGCTTTTTCCACAACTTCTTGCTCTTCACCGTATTCAATATTTTCCACAAACAAACTTTCGTCAATTTTTTGCTTAATAATATCGTAATAATCTTCGGTTGTTGCAAACGCCATGTAAAAACCGTTTTTAATTATGTCGCCATCGTGGTTGTCTTCTAACTCTTCGGGAATGGTTACAATTGAGGAATACAAATCTTTAATTGCAGCCATAACACCGTAAGCCCTAACGGTCTCCATCTGGCAACCGTCTTCGAATGTTATTTTAACCCAATGCCTACGTTCATTGTCGGCACACGTAATTTTAGATAGAAGCTGTGTCGCCTGACCATCTTCTACCTCATCGCCTAAACCGGGAGCCGTCCCGGCCGCCTCGTCTTGTTTTGCGGCTACATCGCCTTCGCCCCATGCAGAAGCTTTTATTTTTGCCAAATCTGCAATTAAGTCATCTGCTTTGCCGTCCGGCGTTTCGCCATTTTGAATTTTTTCTATTTCGTCTTTAAAGAAATCGTTCGCCGAAATTACAGCGTCAAAAATACCTGCCCAACTCGAATCGTTTGGAAGCTCTTCTCTTATCCGAGAGAACAAATCTTCCACCCTGTGCGCAAGCGTCGCAATTTCGTCAAACTCCATCATAGCCGAAGAACCTTTAATAGTGTGCATTATTCGGAAAATCTCGTCTATCTGATCTGAAGATAAACTCGCATTTTTCTCTCCGCCTAATAACAACTCTTCTAATCGCTCTAACAGTTGATTGCATTCCAAGACATAGGTTGGTATCATGGATTCCATTTCACTCATGTGCATCACATCCGTTCAATTATAGTTTTCATTTAGACTAATTTGTATTTGTTAACTAACTTGTGAAGACAACAAAATAACAAGTAAAAACGCTTATTTAAACTTGCTAAGCGCCCCTACAATTACTTCTTCTTTAAAAGGCTTAACAACAAACCCCTTCGCCCCAAGCATAACGGCTTCTTTAACCATGCCTTCTTGTCCTAATGCAGAAACCATAACAACATTTGTAGACGGACTAACCTTAACAATTTCTTTTAAGGCATCAATGCCCGACATTTCCGGCATTGTGATATCAAGTGTCATAATATCCGGTTTCAACTCTGCACATTTCTGAATTGCTTGCACACCGTTTTCTGCTTCGCCCACAACCTCAAAGCCGTTTTTTGACAGCATGTTTTTAATTGTAAGTCTCATGAATGCAGCATCATCAACAACAAGTACCTTCTTCATCTTTCCCTCCTAATAACTCAAAAACGTATTTTTTACTGTATTTAAATTTAAAAATAACTCATAATACTTTAACGCCGCGTCCAACCGTTTTAACCATCAAATCTCCGGTTTGGGCGTCAAGTTCTATTGTTCTTCCATACGTGCCTCGCAAATCCTCGGCAACTATTCTGATCTTCAAACGCAACACAGCCATTTTGCTGTTAAACGAGTTCCGCTCACCTATCTTCATAGTGTCGCCCTGTGTTATACTCCCAAACATATGGGCACCGCCCACAAGTTTAGCCACCACAGATTGCCTTCTTGCACCTATTTTCATCATCGCTTGCAACAGTGCCGCCGGCCCTGTGTCTGCAAACTTAGCATAATTGACATTTTGTTGGTTTTTGCTATCCGGCATAACAACATGCACCATGCCACCAATCTTAGTTGTCGGATCATACAAAACAATACCTACGCAAGAACCTAATCCCAATGTTGCTATATGCTGTGGGGCTCTAACAACCCCCATTTCAGCCATTCCTATTATTTGCGTTTTTTCCATCTTAATTTTATCCCACTAATGCTTTTTTCAGCACCTGTAATGAATCTAAAGTCGGAATCAAGAAAAAGCAGCCGTTCACGCTCGTTGTTAATCCTCTGAATTTAGTGTCAAGCAGAAGAACAAACTCTCCTAAATCACCATACATATAAACAGGTACGTTCATGATTGCCATAGCCATATCTATCGTCATCTCGGGAACGCTCGGCTCAATATTTAGCCTCATCATTGAACTCAACGCTGAAATATATGTGCCCGAAAGAATGTTGCAAACTTCCCTCATCGCTTCATAGTTAGCCACGTCAAACTCATCCCCGGTTACTTCTATACCCATTAAAGACTTTATCGTGTTCTTTGCATCTTCAAGACCCTGCGCCAACAAAATATAACCTTCGATGTCTCCCGATAGTTTAACAAGTATACCTAAAATAACGTGTTCCGCACCACCAACATGCTCCGCTATTTCCGAATACCCTATCATCTTGCATTCTGAAACATCTATGTCTACTTCTTGATTTGTAAGTGCCGACAACGCACCTGCCGCATTACCCGCACCTATGTTTGCTATTTCTTTTAGCATATCTAATTCAAATGAACCAATTTCCATGATATTAATACCACTTCTTTCTGCTACTATTCTTGTGTACATTAATACTACTGTATATATGTCTTTATGTCAAGTCATGTGTGTCGGCCTGTTTATTAGAAAACATATGATTTTTACGTTGGTAAAAACAAATTTTTCAAAACCAATACACTTCGTTTACATTTGGGTTTTTATAAAGCCATCGTTTACGCCTCCTTTTAAAATGTTGCTCATTAGCTTTATAGATATGTATTTTGGACATTTTAGTAGTCGTTAACTTAATATCCATATTATTTATATAACCACATTTTAAAAATAATAACAAAGTTCGGCTAAAATTCACACAATAATTTTTTAGAAACTTTTTTATAAAAAAAGCTAAAGTTTTTCTAAATGCAAACGAAAGAATGTGTAGAAAGCTTTTTGTGGGCATGTGATTTTAAGCCGACGTCACTTAGAAAAGCGAGCGTGCGAAAAACTTTCAACTATTATAAGGCTCTTGCATAGAATGCAAAAAAACGGGGCCTTCGCCAAGTAAAAGAAATGAATTCCCTTTGCTTGGTATTAAAAACTAATACACGGAGGTATTATTATGAGAATTCAGAATAACATTATGGCTATGAACACACATCGTTCATACACAATCAACAACTCAAACGTTGCAAAGAGCGCAGAAAAATTGTCTTCGGGTTATAGAATTAACCGTGCAGGCGACGATGCTGCCGGCCTCGCTATTTCAGAAAAAATGCGTAGCCAAATCCGCGGCCTTACAATGGCAAGCAAAAACTCTCAAGATGCTATTTCATTAGTACAAACAGCAGAAGGTGCTTTGCAAGAAACTCACACAATGCTTCAACGTATGAACGAACTTGCTAACCAATCTGCAACAGGCACAAACCAAGAGCTCGACCGTGGCGCTTTGGCAAAAGAATTTGAACAGTTGAAACGTGAAATAAACGACGTTGCTGAACAAACAACATTCAACAACATGAAAATACTCGACGGTTCACTTTCATA
>CAYJNC010000054.1:0-9618 GCA_964371185.1 uncultured Christensenellaceae bacterium | reverse complement strand
AGCTTTTATGAAAACAGGATTTTTATGCTCGAAATAAGCATATTCATATATTGGCATTTATAGCTTAAACGAAGGACAGATAGTGAAAAAGGCGGTGTATATAGCAATAGGCATTAATTTAGACGGTAAAAAAGAAGTGCTCGGTATGTGGGTCGGCGAGAATGAAAGCGCAAAATTTTGGGCGACGGTTCTTAATGGAATGCGTAACCGAGGGTTGCAAGATATACTGATAGCCTGCACAGATAATTTAACCGGATTCACAAACGCAATCGAAGCAGTATACCCAAAAACAGAGGTGCAGAACTGCATAATTCATCAATTGCGAAATTCAAGTAAATACGTATCATACAAGGATTTAAAGGCTCTAATGTCAGATTTGAAAGCTGTATATACGGCAGTAGACGAACCTTCTGCATTAGAAGCATTAGATGATTTTGCAGAGAAATGGGATAAGAAATATCCGAAAATATCTATATCATGGCGAAACAATTGGGCGAATTTAAGCACATATTTTAAGTATCCGAACGAGGTCAGAAAGCTTATATATACAACAAATACAATAGAGGGATTTAACCGCCAATTGCGGAAGGTCACAAAGTCAAAAAGCGTATTTCCGACAGATGACAATTTGCTTAAAATGCTGTATTTAGCAATGATGGATATCACAAAAAAATGGACGGGAAGAAGGCCGGATTGGAGCCAAATTTTCGCACAATTATCTATATATTTTGAAGATAGATTGCCCGATTAACTTAGAAAATTCCAACAGTCAAGGATAAATGCACGGCTTTGCCGTCCTTGACATTTGGAATTTTCATCGTTATATTATATTTAAGGCAGTAGCAAACTTTGGCTACTGCCTTAATTGTAGTATAATGGAAAATTTGGTAGGAAGCCTTACCAAATCTTCACACGGTCTTCGGGTGCAACATACATATCGTCGGTAGGTGAAATATCGTATGCTACATAAAAATCATCACAATTAGATAATTGTTTATTAACTCTTATAATATTTGGTGCATGAACATCGGTTGCCAACAACAATTGCATTTGCTCGTCCGAATAAACACTTGCCCAAACATTTGCCCAGCTTTCAAAAAATTCTTGCAAGTCATAGTCGGGAGTTTGCTTTAACATTGCCAAAGCAACGCTCATTCCTCCGGCATCTGCTGTATTTTCGGTTACGGTTAATTCGCCCGAAACAACGCCCCCCTGCAATTCTTCACCATCAAAAAATTCTATCATGTCTTGTGAACGGTTGGTAAATTCCTCATAATCTTGTGCAGTCCACCAATTTCTTATGTTTCCAAGCTCATCGCGTTGTGAACCGTTTTGGTCGAATGCGTGGGAAATTTCATGCCCCACTACCACGCCGATTGCACCGTAATTAGCCGAAACAGAATTATCTACACTATAAATCGGTTCTTGTAAAATAGCGGCTTCTATTAAAATTGTATTGTGCATAACATCGTTACAGGCATTAACATCATAAGAATGCAACCCAATCGGAGTGGAGTTATTTGGCTCGGCATAGCTTGCATAGTTTTGTTGAAGAGCAGCCTTGTTAAGTTCTTGATTTGCCTGAGCAAGCGTTCCGCCATCTGCCTGAGCAACTATTTCAATGCTGTTTGTGGTGTCTGCATCCCTATCATAGCCGACAATAATTTCCATGGCATCTAATTTCTTAATAGCTTCGTCTTTTGTTGGCTGTGTCATCCAATCAAGCTCGTTTATTCTGTTTTTATATTCTTCTATCATATTTTCGGTCATAATGGTGACATCTTCTCTGATGTTTTCATTAAAATGTGTTTGCCCATAATAGTACCCTACTTGATTGGGAAAATTACTTTTAACTTGTGTTAGCGCATCTTCGTGTATATCATTGTGGGTGGCACTTGAAGGACCATACAGCATTTCGTTATATGGTGTCATGGTGGCGGTAAAATCTTCGGATAAGACATTTATACTGTCTTTGACAGTCATGACTTTCATCCAATTTTTCACCATGTCTATATTATCATCGTTTATCATGCTGTCAAGCGTCTTCATTCCTTCCGGATTGGAAAGCTTAGCTTCTGTTGCCGCTCCTGATGTCATTTTGGTGTAATATGCGGCTAAATCTAAATTTTTCACATAGTCTGAAAGTTCGTCAAATGGTGTCATCTCACCGTTAAGCAGTACTTCTGTTCCTTCCGAATTATCAAGCATAATAGATGCTAAATATTTATCAAACTCAATAGTATCTTGTACCATAAGAGTGGCGGCCTCTTCGTCTTCTCCCGTCAACATCATCATCTGAATTAAGCATTGCTCAAGCGTATTAAGCAGTGCTTCACCCTGTGAATTGTCCTCGTCATAATAAGATTTTGCCGGTAACATTCCTGTTAGGGGGGACAATAATATCATCTGTTTGGAAGAATCAATCATATCCGGCATTACATACCCTAAAACCGGCATGGTGGCAACATAGGCAAGTTCTTCATAATTATCAGACAAATCGGCAACACTTTCTAAGCTGTCTATCATTTCAAGGGTCGCCATAATGGGTTCGGCACCCATTTCGTTACGCTTATCAACATCTATATATAGTTCATAATATTTCAAAGCTTCCGAAATATACTCTTTTCCTTCATCGGGCTCGCCCGTTTCTAACATGCGTTTAAAATCGGCAATCAAAGCATCGGAGATATTTTTATTCATATCGGTAAAGTGCCCGGCAGGTATTTCGTGTGATTCTTGCAACCATTCGCTGTTTATATATGAGTAATAATCGTCCTCTAAACGCACACCTGTTGCTTCGGTAGGTTGCTCGGTAGGCTGTTCGGTAGGTTGCTCGGTAGGTTGCTCGGTTGCTTGAGTTGCCGGCGGAGATGTAGCCGTATTGTCTGCGGGTGCGCAGGCGACAAAGAGCAAAAGTGCCACCAATAAAACTAATAAAATTTTAAACCATTGTTTTTTCATAATCTTCAATCTCCTTAATATATAAAGTATATAAAAGAGAAAATCCTTTCGTTTGTGTAATATAGTTATATGATAACAGTTAGTATTTAACTATACAATTCTTTTTTAGAATGAATTTATAATAAGTGGTTTTATTGGGAGATTATTGATATAATAACAAATATAAAGTTATTATAATTGCTAAGGTGACAACATGAAAAACATATTATTTAAAAAACCGATAATAATATCAATATTTTTGATATATATGCTAACTGTTAGTTTTAGCAATACATTTGCCACCGGCAATATCATCACTTCTTTTGAACAAGCAGATGTCTTAGCCGATTTACCCGAGTGTGAAATGGTGCAAAGTTCAATAGTAGACGGTGTATACCCAAACGGAACGCAAGTTTCACTTTCTACAGACACCGATAATGCACAAATATATTATGAAATTAATTCAGATGGTGAAATGTTGTATCAAGCACCGATAACAATCGATAAAAATATGACAATACGTGCATGGGCAGTTTGTGTGGGGCATACTGTTAGTGAGGAAGTTTTTTTCGGCTTTAAGTTAGGTAAGGACACATACGAGCCAAACGATGTAATTGAACAGGCAACAAATATTTCAATAAATGAAAACATAAGTTCGATAATTTCAAGGGTGGGGGACACTGATTTTTATACATTTACATTGCCTGTCGTAACTCGCCTACGGCTAACATTCCAACAGCCGCTGCCCGATGATGAGTTAATAATTTTGTTTAAGTATAAATTATATGATTCGCTTGGAAATATAATAGATATTTCCGGGGAGAACGGCAATGTAGACATAACAAGATACCTTGCAAAAGGTGACTACTATATACAAATCTCAAGCGATTTTTTTGAATACTCTGCCAATCAATATAATATCAGAGTAGAAACACTTGCGCATGAAGAATATGATTTTTCCGAATATAATTTGGTGAATTCTGTTTTTAATCCGGATTCGCCCTACCATTTTTATAATCGAAATATTTTATCGGCAGGTGCAGTATACACTTCTGTTGCCGGCCTATCAAGATGGCAAGGTTATTTGAACGAAGAGCAAGATCCATATGTGCTGTACTATGATCCCGAGTATGAAATTGTCGATAGAAATATAAGCAATTACAACCCTGCCGAGGAAAGCTACCGGCTTCAAGATGCAGTAATGTTGCCCCCGCGAAAAGATTTTTCAGATAATGCACAATATAAAAATGCAATATATACATATGGTGGGCTATATTGCGGAATAGTTGAATATCCGGATTATTATAATCAGAATAAAACATATTTTTATCATCCGGAGGGTGTAGAAGGTGGCAGTGGACATGCAATCACGTTAATAGGTTGGGACGATACCATACCAAAAGAAAATTTCACTGTAAATATAGACGGCACACAATATACCCCACCAATAGACGGTGCTTTTTTGGCAAAAAACAGCTATGGTACACAAACGGGAGAAGATGGATATTTTTATATTTCATATTGCACCGCTAATTTTTCGAACAATCCGGCATCTGCTATGATAGCTACCCCACGAGGGGAAGAAAATGTTGTATATACACATGATATATATGGCTATACCGGTTTTATCGACAATAAAACTCCCATTTCAGCAAAAGAAATTTGGGCAAAAAATGTGTTCGCCGGCACTTCCGATCAAACATTAAAAGCAATTTCATATTATGCAACGGGCGTAAACCAATCGTATGATATTTTCATACAAACGGCAACAAAAACACTACATGTGGCAAGCGGAATAAATGCCCAAAGCGGTTATTATACCGTAGGTATAAACGATTTCCCCATAAGTGTTGGCGAAACATTTGCAGTCATAATATATCAAACAAATTTAAGCGGAGAAAATGTTATATTGGCGGTAGAGCATAGGGTTGATCATTATTCATCAAATGCAACCGCACAAGAGGGGCAAAGTTATATAAGTTTAGATGGCAACAACTGGCAAGATATTTCAAAAGAGCTTTCGGCAAACAATTGCATCAAGGTATATGCACACGATAAAAATGCAATTGATAGTGTGATAATTGCAACAGATACCGTACAAATGCCGATTTTATCTCAATTGCCAAGTGTTAATATACAAACAGACAGCATACAAACAATGCCGGCACCGAGAACGCAAGAAAGCTTGCCCATTTCTTTTGATTTACGCAATTTTGGTGCGGTATCGTCGGTAAAAGATCAGGGTAATCCGCCCACATGTTGGACATTTGCAACAATGGCATCTACCGAAAGTATACTTTTAAAAGCAAGTTCCGAGTTTAACAGCGGAGTGCAACTTTCTCTTGATAATACAACGCAAATTGTTTATGTCGGGGAAAATGCGCAGGTTACTGCAAATATTGCCGGTGAGGGCACAAACCCAAATGTTTATTGGCAATTTAAAGGCGATTTAGATAATATAGAAATTATAAACAGGGTGAGCGTAAGCGGAAGTAAAAGTGTTTTATTCACGGCAAAGGGGCAAGGGCAAATTGTGGCAACGGCAACAAGTGTGGCAGATGAAACAAAAAAAGAAACCATTGTTTTTGATATTAAAGAAAAACCGCAAGAAACAACCCCGGTTTCGCCAACTCGGCCGAGCCAACCTTCCGCACCGTCCGAACAAACGGATTCTCGCTTGCAAGAACATACACAATCAGAAGAGTATACGGATAAAACAAAAGAATACACAGTATACAAGTTGTCGGAAAAAGAAGATGGAAGCTTAGAATTTACGATAAGCGGTGATATTTTAGATTTTGTGGGAGTAAATGTGCAAGGAGTGTTTCTTTTAGAAGATGATTATACATTAAGCGTTGATCAAGATAACAATATAACGGTTACAATAGATGCTTCTTATTTAAGCACCTTACCACTCGGCACTTATACTTTGCAAATTCATTACACAGACGGCTATGCAGAGGGAACTTTCACAATAGAAGATGTTGAGCCAAGCAAAAGCACTATAACCGAATTGCCGGCAAAAACAAACACTAATTCACAACATTTGTGGAAATATATAATAATAGGGGCTGTTGCGGGTGGAGTGGTTTTAGCGGTTGTTATAAAAAAACGTTTAAAATAAATTTTTAAGAATCAGGCTATAGATTATTGTCGGAGGGTAAATTGAACGGTAGAAAAGCCGAAAATGCTGATGAGCAAATTGATTTGAACAGAGGAAAGTGCAGATGCACGTATATCAGTGGGTTGTAAACTTATGGAAAAAGGCATGATAAAGCAAATATGGTATGATAAAAAGAAATATTTAGACCTCCTGCTTATGGGTGATGAGCAGGAGGATATGATAGAACGCTATCTTGAGCGTGGCGAAATGTTTGTTATGTTTGACGGTGAGCAGAGTGTTGGTGTGTGTGGTGACGAGTGAAGGGATTCTTGAAATAAAAAACATTGCAATTGCTCCTCGACATCGTGGCAAGGGATACGGACGGCGCATGATTGAGTTTGTAGCGGCAAAATATTCGGGTAAGTTTGATAAAATAATTTTAGGCACGGGAGACAGCCCTCTTACCGTAATTTTTTATGAGAAGTGTGGGTTTGGTTATACGCACCGTATCAAGGATTTTTTTACGGATAATTATGATCATCCGATCTATGAAGAGGGAGTATTGCTAACGGACATGGTGTATTTTGAAAGGATAATATAGGTTTTTTTGATGTTGATTTCTTTAAGCTTGATTTTTTTAGTAGGCTTTCAATGGCATTTATATGCGAAAAAATAAAGCTGCCGAGAATAATAGGTATGCTGTTTTGTGGCATTGTATTAGGGCCTTATGTGCTCGATCTGATAGACCCTACAATTCTTAATATATCGGCAGAGTTGCGACAAATTGCGCTTATTATAATACTGATAAAAGCAGGCTTATCGTTAAACATTGCAGATTTAAAACGTGTGGGTCGGCCGGCGGCTTTGATGGCATTTTTACCGGCTTGTTTTGAAATATTGGCATATGTATTGATTGCCCCAATAATTTTAGGTATAAGCAACAAAGATGCACTCTTAATGGGGGCTGTGTTGGCGGCGGTTTCCCCTGCAATTGTTGTGCCGAGAATGGTTAAGCTGATAGAAAATAATTATGGAACAAAAAAGAGTATACCGCAGATGATTTTGGCGGGAGCATCGTGCGATGATGTTTTTGTAATGGTTTTATTTACAAGTTTTCTTGCCATTGCAGGCGGTTCGGAAAGTGCAAATTTGCGAACCGAAGATATATTTTATGCCATGCTATCCGCAAAATCGGCAGAGTTATATAAAAAAATCGGTTTCTTTTCGGATGGGTCAAGGCAATTAAGTTTTTTTGAAAACGAAACTCCCGAATTGACAGATATTCAAAAATGTTTGACGGGAGAGTTGTAGGAAAAACATTACAATGTTTTTTTGGAGGGAAACATGAAAGATATAGTATATTGGTATGATGGAAGTTTTGATGGGCTTTTATGCTGTGTGTTTGAAAGTTACAGGGCAAAAGAAATACCATCTAAAATATGTGAAATAGGCAACAGTCAGCTTTCTTTCTTTGAGAGCAAATATATAGATGCGGAAACAAATAAAGCACAAAGAGTCAAAAATGGGGTTATAAAAACTGCGGGAAAAGAAGTTTATAGGTTTGTGCAGTATGCATATTTAACTTGTATGAAGGAAAAGGAATATTTTATACTTATGTTTTTGCGTATGGCATTTGCCTATGGGAATGTGGTTATGCGAATGTTAGCAGATGATGTTTGCTCTAAATTAGATAAAGCGGTTCGCTTTTTCTTAAATGAAGTTCATTTGTTTAAAGGATTTGTACGCTTTTCGGTTTGTAATGATGTTTTGGTTGCCCGCATATCACCTAAGAATTTTGTGTTGCCATTGCTTGCTAATCATTTTATAAATAGGTTTCCGACTCAAAAATTTATAATATATGATAAAACTCATAAAATGGCATTGTTATATGATGATAAATCTACAAGAATAATAGAAGCAAAAGATTATGTTAAACCGATAGCAGATGACGAGGAGATACGATTCCAAAAATTATGGAAAATGTATTATGATACCATTGCGATAAAAGGCAGAGAAAACCCAAGTTGCAGAAGAACACATATGCCCAAAAGATATTGGGAAAATATGACTGAGTTTACACAAAATACGGGACAGACCCTGTTCGCACTCTCCTCCCGTCTTTTCATTCCTTCGGAATGAAAATCCACCTCCCTCTCGGAGGGAGTCTAAAACCCATACGGGAGAATTGGGAAATAAAAAAATATTTTGCTAAAATCTATTTAAAGTAAACTTCCACTTGCAACAGCAGGAATTGTCGGTGATGTCGGGATAACAACTTACACATTCGCAGGTGAATCTTTCGTCTATCACCTTGGCAAACTCGGTATATTCGATTATACCAACGCTTTTACACGGATGAAAAACCATGCCTTTGCGCTCTCTTGCACGTTGAACCCTACAATTTATTGCACTGTATGTGAGCGTATTACCCGAAATAACTGTTTCGTCGTCGTTGATGTTTGCGTAAAATCGGAGGGATAGTGCCTTTTTTAATCCTTCAAGGCCGGAATTGTCGGGCAAAGCCAAAAATTTTTTAATTCGCTTTGCCTCTATTACTGTGAACCTGCTCCATGCCTGCGCATCGTGGTACATGGCTTCGTCCATGCCAAATTTGTTTTCTACCGATTGAAACCACACACCGTCCATCGCCAGCCAATTTACCGAGTATATTTCAATCAGCTCCATAAGTTCCTCTTTAGTGTATTGGTTTAAAACGTCAAAATTTTTCATTGTAAATCTCCATTCTTTGGATATCTTCGGTAATAGAATAGCACGTTTACCGCATAAACTTCAAGTATACTTTTATACCAAAAAAACGCCCCGCACATTTTACCGTACAGGGCATTTTATGTTTAATTTTCAAACCTCTTTATAAAACCATACCGCTATTCGCCCGTTTTGGGAGATTTCGGAGCTTCCTTTTGCAGATGATAGGTATATACCCTGCCATCTTTTAGGGTTATCACCACCTCGGTTGTGCCATACGGAAGAGATTTTATATATTCTTGGGTGAAAGCTACAATTATACTACCGTTATATATATATGCCATAACAGTGCCGGTTGCTGTGTCTGTTACACTCCCCGAACCCGCGCCGTCCACACTTATCTTAAATTCTATACCGCCTATAGTAACGCTTAGTAAATCTTCCGGACTTGCACCTTCTACGGTTATGGTTGTGGTTGTGGTTTCGCTTACCGGTATGTAACTGATCTTAATGGGAATATCGTCCGTAAACGTGGGGTAACCATCTTCAACCTTCGTCCAATATTTCAAACTCGTATCCTTTTTTTTCTCAACCCAAGCGTTTAAAGTTTCAACAAAATCCGCGCCCTGCATATCGCCCTTAGACATACTTGTAGCACCGGTGCTACGTAAGTCGTTTGCATCTTTGATTCCTTCGCTCGCAGTACCAGCAAGGAAGTAACAATTTTCTACTTTTCCACCATTACCACCGTTTTCTCCCACAACACCGGCAATAAAATTATCCTCATAAAATTCGCCCGTGCCCGAACCATCGACCGTGCCCGAACCATCGACCGTGCCCGAAACATTGCCCGTGCCCGAACCATCGCC
>CAYJNC010000053.1:0-9634 GCA_964371185.1 uncultured Christensenellaceae bacterium | reverse complement strand
ATAAACCCCTTGATTTTAATATAATAGGAAACATTGCAGACCAAATAATTGCAGTTGCGCAAAATGGCGTAGAGGTAGGTGTGATTGTCGGTGGAGGCAACATTTGGCGGGGTGCACGCGTGGGTGCGCACATGGACAGGACGACTGCCGATTACATGGGAATGCTTGCTACCGTTATTAATGCGCTTGCATTGCAAGATGCACTCGAAGAAAAAGGTGTGCAAACAAGGGTACAAACGGCAATAGAAATGCGCCAAATTGCAGAGCCGTACATCAGAAGAAAAGCCGTTAAACATTTGGAAAAGGGCAGAGTGGTGGTTTTTGCTTGCGGAACCGGAAACCCGTATTTTTCAACAGACACAGCCGCTGCTTTGCGTGCCGCCGAAATGGAAGTAGAGCTCATTATGCTTGCTAAAAATGTTGATGCGGTATACGATAGCGACCCGAAAATAAATCCCGATGCAAAGAAAATTGAAAAAATTTCATACATGGACGTCATGAACCAAGGCCTAAATGTTATGGATAACACGGCAATAACGCTATGTATGGATAATTCTATACCCATAATTGTGTTTGGTGTGAACGAAGAAAACAGCATTATGAGAGTCGTTAACGGCGAAGAAATTGGCACAATTATAAGATAATTATTATCTGCCAACATATCAACAACAGACCGCATGAGTATTAAGCTGATGCGGTTTTTTTATCCGGATGGCTAAGTAATCAGCCTGATGAAAATATCGAATAATGCAAGTGCGATTTAGTGAAAAAAATAACACGATATCTTATGTACTATTATTGTCACATAGTATAGTTGATAGTTTTTTATAGGTTGTATTTTTTAGTGTTTTAATATAAAATAAGTATAAGAAATTATTTGAGTTAAAAATGAAAGGAAGGGTAACAGGTATGAAAATAGAGCATGAGGCGTTAACAAAAGCAGAGGAAAAAATGGAGAAATCCATTTCAAACTTAATTAAAGAATTAGGCACCATTAGGGCAGGACGTGCAAATGCGCAACTTCTTGAAACTGTAATGGTAGATTACTACGGAACAATGACACCCGTTTCTCAGGTGGGTAATGTTTCTACACCCGAGCCACGTTTGCTTGTTATTTCTCTTTGGGATATGGGAATAATGCACGAGGTTGAAAAGGCAATTCAAAAGTCAGACCTTGGCATAAATCCGACAAACGATGGCAAGGTTATTAGGTTGGCTTTCCCGGAAATTACCGGCGAAAAGCGTAAGGAACTTGTTAAAGTTGCAAAGAAAAAAGCAGAAGAAGCTAAGGTTGCCATCCGTTCAATCAGAAGGGAAGCCAATGAGGCTGTTAAGAAAGACAAAAAGGCAGGCGGATTAACAGAAGACGATTTTACAATCGTGGAAAAAGAAATCCAAACGCTTACCGATGATAAAATTAAAAAGATAGACAAAATAGAGTCCGAGAAGGAAAAGGAAATTTTAGAGGTATGATGCCGAATTTGTTAGGTATGCCACTTGAAGTTGTTTGCGAAAAGTTGAAAAGTGTCGGTGAAGAATTTGAAGTTACCGAATACAGAGGGCGAGAAGAACTTAGATTCACGCCAAACGAATGGCGAGTGGTTCGGGCAAATAAAAACAAAAACGGGATTTTTGAGTTGGTGGTTTGTGAGTTTAAAACAAAATTAGATTCCCAAGACAATTAAGTCTTGGGAAAATTATTAAAAAGGGGAAATATTTTGGCCGTATTTCGCAAAAAGAATATTACAGAAGAAGAACTCGATATAAATAGTTTGCCTACCCATGTTGCCATAATAATGGACGGTAATGGCAGATGGGCAAAAAAGCGGTTGTTGCCAAGGGCTGCCGGGCACAGGGCGGGAATGTTAAATGTTAAAACCATTATCCGGATGAGTTCTGACATAGGCATAAAAAACCTTACCCTATACGCATTTTCGACAGAAAATTGGAAGCGTCCCAAAGAAGAGGTAGGGGCTTTAATGAATTTGTTGATAGAATTTTTAACAAAAGAATTAAATGAGCTACACGAAAGAAATGTTGTTTTTCGGACAATCGGGACACTTTTTATGCTTCCGCAAGCGGTACGAGATGTTATTGACGAGGCGGTTAACAAAACGAAAGATAACACCGGTTTGGTGCTAAATATTGCACTAAGCTATGGTTCGCGTGCAGAAATTGTCAATGCGGTCAAGGCGATTGCAACCGATGTCACGAAGGGTAGTTTAAAAATAGAAGATATAGACGAAAAAACAATTTCCGATAACTTAGAGACTGCCGGGCAACCGGATCCGGATTTCATGATACGCACAAGCGGCGAAAAACGTTTGTCTAATTATTTGCTATATCAATTGGCATACGCAGAGTTCTATTTTACACCTGTTTATTGGCCTGATTTTGACGAAAAAGAGTATACAAAAGCTTTGAAAGTATATGCCGATCGTACACGACGGTTTGGAGGTTTATAATATATGGCAAAAAGAATTATTGTTGCTGTGCCTATTGTGCTCGTAATACTTCTTGCAATTTTCATGCAAGGGTATGTTTTGGCGGCTGTTGCCGTTTTGCTCGCTTGTGCATCGCAATTCGAGGTTGTGCGGGCAATGGACGGAAATGGGAAACCGGTAATTAAGATTGTTTCGTTTGCATTTACTGCCGTGTTGGCGGTGCTGTTCTTATTTAGCATAGGCAGTCTATATATCTCATACATTCCGAATTTGCTTACACATGGCATGGTGCTCGCTGTGTTTGTTATTGCCGTGATGGCAACATTTATTATTGGAATAATTTCAAAAAAATACGATGCAAACAGTGTCATAAACACTACGTTTACATTGTTATACCCTCAACTGTTTATGATGCTATTTTATTTTATAATATTAGACGTCAAAACAGGGGCGGTGCTATTTTCGCAATCTATTTATTTGCGGACGGTTATTTTGATGCTTATGGTATTCATACCGGCGATGCTTTCAGACACATTTGCATACTTCATTGGCAAACGATTTGGAAAAACAAAACTTTGCCCAACGATAAGCCCCAAAAAAACAGTTGCAGGAAGCGTTGCGGGAGTAGTGGGCGGAATGGTAGCGGGTGTTTTAATATACCTACTTTTTGTGAATAATGGAGCGTTTATTAACTATTTGGTAGCAGGTGCGGTTTTGGCAGTCATATCGCAATTCGGTGATTTGTCCGCATCATACATAAAAAGAGAGCTGCAAATAAAAGATTTTGGTAAACTGTTGCCCGGACATGGCGGCATAGTAGACAGAATAGACAGCATACTGTTCTGCATTCCGATAGTATACCTACTTTCAAATATGTTTTATCTGTTTTAATTAAGGAGAAAAAATTTTGCGTAAAATAGCCATATTAGGTGCGACCGGATCGGTAGGGAAACAAGCCGCCGACATTGCACGAGAATTTAAAGAAGAAATAGAAATTGTATGTCTGACGGCACACAGTAATATAGAAGAGTTGGCCGCTTTAGCCAACGAATTCAAACCACAAATATTGGGACTAACGGCAAAAGATGCCACAAAAGACGGGTTAGAAAAACTTCTATGTTATGAACCCGACATTATTGTAGGAAAAGGCGCCCTTGAAAAGTGTTGTCTTGAAAGCGGAGCGCAAATGGTGGTACATTCCGTTCTTGGCATTGCCGGCCTAAGTGCGTTTGCGACGTGTTTGGAAAATAATATACCGGTTGCACTTGCAAACAAAGAATCTCTTGTTTGTGGGGCAGATGTAACAAGGGATATGATGGACAGAACAAATACCCAAGTTTTGCCGGTAGACAGCGAGCATTCTGCGATTTTTCAATGTCTTGGAGACAGTTATGACATCTCTAAGGTTGCAAAAATTTGGATAACAGCATCCGGCGGACCGTTTTTGAAGCTATCAAAAGAGGAGATAGATTTTGCCCCAAAAGAACGTGCTCTTAAACATCCTAACTGGGATATGGGCGCAAAAATAACAATAGACTCGGCCTCGCTTGCAAACAAGGGGTTAGAGGTTATTGAAGGACACTTTATGTATAAGGCACCCGTAGACATGATAAAAGTTGTCATACATCCTCAGAGCTTGGTGCATTCTATGGTAGAAATGAAAGACACTTCTGTGATGGCTCAGTTTGCACCTATCGATATGCGCTTGCCTTTGCAAAAAGCGATGTTATTTCCGAAAATGTGTGAATTTACTGTTAATAAACCGCTAAATTTCCAAAAATTAGGTACAATAGAATTTATACAGCCTGATACAGAACGCTTTCCCTGTCTAAAACTTGCCTATGATGCAATAGACTTGAAGGTGACTGCAGTTTATAATATAGCGAACGAAATGGCTGTCGAGCTTTATTTGTCCGATGCAATAAATTTTGGTGAGATACCTGTTTTGATAGAGCAGAGCATGGAAAAATTTGCTACGATAAGGCCAAAGAGCATAGGAGAAATTTTAGAGCTTGATAACACTGTACGAAGCTATATTAGAGAAAAGTATTACAGGTAAGTTGTTTATTTGGAGGATTAGATTTGAATATAGTAATCATGATAGTCTCGGCAATGCTTATACTGACGGGGTTGGTTGTAGCACACGAATTCGGACATTATTTAGCGGCAAAAAAAAGAGGCATAGAGGTGGCAGAGTTTTCAATAGGCTTTGGCCCTCGTTTAATAAAATGGTATAGAAATGGCACAGAGTTTTCTTTTCGCCCTATCCTTTTCGGTGGATTTGTGCGTTTTACCGACGATGTAGAGCAAAGCCCGAAACCCGGCGACTTTCGCTCGGCTTCTTTGTTGTCTCGGTTTATTACAATTATTTCAGGTCCGGCGATGAATATTTTAGTTGCTTTTATACTGGCGGTAATCATGTTAATGAGCGCAAGCGAGGCGCAAGGCATGCAAATATCTGAAGTTGAAGACGGAGCCCCGGCACAGCAAATAGGCTTGCAAGAGGGAGACGTAATAAAGACTATGAACGGTGTAGACATGCTTTTCTTTTCTTCCGATTGGCAAGAATATTTGCTTAGTGAAAAGGGAGACACTCTTGACATGACAATAGTACGTGACGGCCAAGAGATGGAGTTTTCCGTTCCGTTTGAGCAAAACGAGGAAGGACAGCAGACTATAGGTGTGTTGATGGAACCGCACGCATATAACTTTTTTGAGGCAATAGGCTTGTCTTTTAGATGGTTAGGCGAACAGATGGGAGCCATATTCAATGCCTTGGGCGGTTTGTTTAGCGGTGGCGAAAGTGCGGGTGAAGTTGCCGGAATCGTGGGGACGGTTGTTGTTGTAGGCAATGTTGTCCAATATGGCACGGCAGGCCTGCTGATAATGCTTATAGCAATGATAAGCATAAACTTGGCAATAATAAACTTGTTTCCGTTGCCGGCATTAGACGGCGGTAAGTTGCTTATGTTAGGCATAGAGAAAGTTCGCAAGAAGCCGGTTTCCGAGCGCATAGAAGGCATACTGAATTTTTGCGGTTTTGTATTTATTATGGGGTTGGCGGTTGTTTTGGTGGTACAAGATATTTTTAGGTTAGCGGGTTAGGTGGATAGCATGTTGAGAAAAACGAAAGAAGTTTGTGTGGGAAATGTTGTGATAGGTGGGAATAATCCGATTGCGATTCAGTCTATGACCACAACCGACACAAAAGACGTCGATAAAACTTTAGAGCAGATTGTCGGCTTGGCAGATGCCGGGTGCGACATCGCACGCTGTGCATTATACGATAAAGAATGCGCACAGATAATTAGGCAAATTGTAGACAAAAGCCCTATACCTGTGGTGGGAGACGTGCATTTTGATTACAAAATTGCGGTGCTTGGCATTGAAAACGGTGTAGATAAGATTAGAATAAACCCGGGAAACATCGGCAGTGAAGAGAAAATTAAACAGGTTGTAGATGCGGCAAAGGCACATAAGGTTCCTATTCGTGTCGGTGCTAATGCAGGTTCGCTTCAAAAAGACATATTAAAAAAACATGGCGGGCCAAACTACCTTGCGTTGGTAGAAAGTGCATTGCTAAATGTTGCAATATTAGAAAAAAACAATTTTTCGGACATTGTTATTTCTATCAAATCTTCAGATGTGAAAACTTGTATTTTGGCATACAGAGAAATATCTAAATCAGTAGATTACCCGTTGCATTTAGGCGTGACGGAAGCAGGCACGTATAATTCTGCGCTTATAAAGTCGGCGGCGGCGCTTGGGTCTTTGCTTGTTGATAACATCGGAGATACATTGCGTGTTTCTATAACCGGAGATCCGATAAAAGAAATTTATGCCGCACACGACATATTAAAATATTGCGGAATAAAAAAAGAGGGCGCGGAAATTATTTCTTGTCCGACCTGCGCGAGGTGTTCGCTCGACATTGAAAAAATTGCCGATGGAATTGAGGAATATACAAAAGACTATAAAGAGATAATTAAAATAGCCGTGATGGGTTGTGCGGTAAACGGTCCGGGTGAAGCAAGGGAGGCAGACATCGGGATTGCCGGAGGAAAAGGCGAGGCTTTGCTTTTTTCTCATGGGGAGATAATCAGAAAAATAGGCGAGGCAGACATATTAACCGAGCTTAAATATGAGGTAGAGAAATTACGAATCGAACGGAAATAGGATAAGGAGTGTTTTAAGTGGACGGTCAGCAATTAAAAAGCATATTAGACGAAATAGGCAAAGACAGATTGCTTAAAAATAAAATAGTCAGAGACAGGGCGGAATACGATGCCGAGCATAAAAAGGTGGTCGTATACTATAAGACGCTCAGTCATTTTTCGCCACACGAATTTTTCGGTTTGAAAGATAAGCTATCTAAGAAAAACAACTCGAACATAGAGTTTTTTCTGAGTCAAAGTAGCTTTGCGAACGAGGTGTTGGCGGAAAAAAAGACGGCAGAAAAACATATCAAAGATTTATGCTTGCATAAACAGCCTATGGTTATGCCGTTTTTGTCTTCTGCACTTGTTAATGTGTTCGATAATAAAATAGAGATAGCTTTTAAGGAAGACACGGGAGAAGAGCTGTTTACATCACTTGAACTTGCGGGAGAAATAAAAAAGTATTTTAATAAAGTATATGGTGTTAAGTGTATACTTGAAACAGTTATAAATGAAGCAGCACAAAGTGAATATGTTGCTCCTTCCGAAGTTTTTAACACCAACAAGGGTGTCGAAATTGTGCAAAACAAACAAAGTATTGCCATGCCGGCAGAAATAGACACACCTCCGTGGGAGGAAAGCGTGCCGGTTAAAGAGACCGCACCGAAAGAAAAGCCGGCAAGCAGGCCAAAGGCAGCAAAGCCACAAGGTAAGATGACTACTTCTATAGAAAATTTAAGGGAAGACGAAAAAGCTATAATTCAAATAGAAGGGGAAGTGGTGGCAACCGAAGATTTGACTCGAAAAGATGGAGAGCTAATCATTCATAAATTTGTGGTGTGTGACTACACGGGAAGTGTGACCTGCTCTTTTCTTGAAAGCTCAAAATATAAATGCAAGCTTACAGCACCAAAAAAAGGCAAATGGGTGAGGGTAGCCGGCATATTTAAAAAGGATAACTACGAAAGAGAAAGCACGGTTGCCGTTAAGGGAATAGAAAAGTCTTCGCACATAGAACGTAAAGACAAGTGCGAAAACAAGCGGGTTGAACTTCATGTGCACACAAAAATGTCGGCACAAGACGGAGTAAGCGACGTTTCGAGCATCGTAGCGAGGGCGGCAAGTTTTGGGCATAAGGCGATTGCGATAACCGATCATGGCGTGGTACAAGCCTTTCCGGATGCCGCATGGGCAGGAAAGTCTAACAATGTTAAGATAATATACGGTGTTGAAGGCTATTTGTTCGATGACACAAAAAGAGTTTATGATTCTTCAAGAGAACTTAAATTTACCGACGAATATGTTGTTTTTGACATAGAAACAACCGGTTTAAACCCGGCAAATTGCGACATCACGGAAATAGGTGCGGTGCGTGTTGTTGACGGAAAAATAACAGAGCGGTTTCAAACCTTTGTTAAACCGTCTATGCCCATTCCGCCAAAAATAGTCGCATTAACAGGCATAACGGACCAAATGGTAGAATCTGCACCCTTGCCTGCACAGGCGTTGGCTGAGTTTTATGAATTTTGCGGAAAAGAAGCCGTTTTGGTTGCGCATAATTCAGACTTTGACACAAAGTTTATTTTCGGTAAATCTATTCCGCTTGATATTCACTTCACAAACAAGGTGATAGATTCGCTTGCGCTTTGCCGATTGGCCTTGCCTAACTTAAAAAATCATAAATTAAACACCGTGGCACAACATTTTCATTTGTCGCGCAATCATCATAGGGCAATAGACGATGCGGTTTGTACGGCGGAAATTATGTTGAAGTGTTTTGAATTGTTTGAAAAAACAGATGTCTTTAATATGCAAGACGTGAATAACAAAGCAGATAAATCTTCTGTATATAAGAATGCAAAAACGTACCATGTGATAATTCTATGCAAGAATAAAGAGGGGCTTAAAAACCTGTATCGGTTAATTTCTTTTTCTCACCTCGATTATTTCTACAGAAAACCGAGGATGCCTCAGGGAAGGTTTGATTATAGGCTCTGCCTGTGAAGCGGGTGAGCTTTATAGTGCCGTTGTTTCGGGTGCGTCCGATAAACGGTTGAAGAAAATTGCCGAGTTTTACGATTACTTAGAAATTCAACCTGTAGGCAATAATGAATACATGGTTCGTGATGGTATATTAGCAAACATAGAAGACATTGAAGAGTGTAATAAGAAGATTGTTGCAATAGGCGAAAAATTAAACAAACCGGTTGTGGCAACCTGTGATGTGCATTTTATAGATGCTCACGAGGAATATTACAGACGAATTTTGTTTAAGGTGCAGGGCTATGACGACGTCACGCAAGCACCGCTATATTTGCGTACAACACAAGAAATGTTAGACGAATTTTCATATTTAGGTGAGCAAAAAGCCTATGAAGTGGTGGTTGAAAACACTAATTTAATTGCGGATATGACAGAAGAAATAGAGCTTTTCGGGAAGGAAACGGCCATGCCGGTTATTCCCGATGCAGACAAGAAAATCACCGCACTTGCCTACGAAACGGCGCAAAAGATATACGGCGATCCACTTCCGGAAATTGTTAGTGCACGTCTAAAAAGAGAACTTGATTCTATTGTAGGGCACGGATTTTCGGTTCTTTATTACAGCGCCCATGCACTCGTTAAAAAGTCTAACGACGACGGCTATTTGGTAGGTTCAAGGGGTTCGGTCGGCTCGAGTTTTGCCGCAACCATGACGGGTATAACAGAGGTTAACCCATTGCCACCCCATTATATTTGTCCGAGTTGTAAGTTTTCCGACTTCGATGTAGACTCGGAAAAATATGCGTGCGGGGTAGACTTGCCCGATGCCGTTTGCAAAAAGTGCGGAACGCAATATAAAAAAGATGGGTTCGACATTCCTTTCGAGGTTTTTTTGGGCATAAATGCCGATAAAGTTCCGGATATAGACCTTAATTTCTCGGGTGAATACCAAGGGGTTGTGCATAAGTTTACCGAAAGTTTATTCGGAAAAACGCATGTGTTTCGTGCGGGCACTATTAGTGGTATTAAAGAAAAAACCGCATACGGCTA
>CAYJNC010000052.1:7466-9645 GCA_964371185.1 uncultured Christensenellaceae bacterium | reverse complement strand
GGTTCAAAATACGGCGCACAGCATTCACAAGACTGGTCGGCGCTTTGTGCACACATACCCGGTTTAAAAGTTGTGTTCCCTGCAACTCCTTATGATGCAAAAGGTTTATTAAATGCAGCATTAAACGGTTCTGACCCGGTTATATACTTAGAAAGCCAACGCACATACGACTTAGGCGAACAGTTTGCAAAAGAAGTTCCGACTGAGTATTATGAAGTTAAGTTGGGTGAGCCGGACATCAAAAAAGAAGGTTCGGATTTAACCATTCTTTCGGTGGGCGCAACACTTTATAAGGCAATTGAAGCGGCTAAGATTTTAGAAGAAAAATACGGCGTTTCTACAGAAGTTATAGATGCAAGAAGCATGGTTCCGTTTAATTACGAACCGGTTATTGAGTCTGTTAAGAAAACAGGTAGGATAATAGTGACAGGCGACGCTTGCGAGCGTGGTTCGCACTTAAAAGAATTTGCTCAAAATATCACAGAGCTTGCGTTTGACTACTTAGACGCTCCGCCGGTTGTTGTTGGTGCTAAGAACTGGATCACTCCGGCACATGAGCTTGAGAGCTATTTCTTCCCACAGGCTGAAACTATGATAGATGCTGTTCATGAGCGCATAATGCCTTTGGCAGGACATGTTTGCACAACAAACCAAACAGAGCTTCAACAGATAGAAAACAATAAAAAAGGCGTTTAATTGGTTTAATTAAACTTAAAAAAAGAAATAAACTGGCTCTATGTCAATAGTTGGAGTAGAGGAAAAAAGAAATAAACAGGCTCTATGTCAATAGTTGGAGTAGAGGAAAAAAGAAGTAAACAGGCTCTATGTCAATAGTTGGGGTAGAGGAAAAAAAGAAGTAAACAAAACGAGTGTTATTAAAGAAACGATAGCGCTCGTTTTTGTTTTGCTGATTTTGTCGAGTGCCTTTTTTGTGATGTTTTTGAATTGAAAAGTGGTATAGATTTTATAGAAAGTTTACAAAATACTGTTATATTTATTTACAATTAAAGTTTATAATTAATGTATAAAGCAGAAAGGAGGTAACTTAGGTATGAGAGAAAATGTTGCGCATAATGCAAAAAGCGGTATAGACAAACTGTTTGAAACTCTTCGCAAGGAAGACATTCAGAAGGCGATTGTTATTGAGAATAACAGGATTCTGACATATGGATACGAACGTCCGAGCATTGCCGGTAAGGTTCATTGAAAGTTGATTTGTCTCCGAGGTTTTTGAGGTAAACAGAATATGAATATGGAAAATTAACAAACCACTGTTTAAACAGCAGTGGTTTTTGTTTATTTTGTTCGGAGAATAAAACTCGTTGATGGGCAAATGATTTTTCATACAGGTATACATGTTTTGTTGTAAATATAAAAACTAAGCAACGAAGAGCATTACTTAGTTTTTAATTATTCTATAGAAAGAATAGTATTCGGTTATTTTTTGTACCACTCTTCTAATTGTTCTGAAAGAGAACAATATTTTGCAAAGGCATTTTTGTATGCCTGTTCGTTTTCTTTTTGGGGATAATATACCTTTGTATATCCCGGGCAAATGTCTTTTTGGGCGTCTTGTATGCTTTTGTATGCACCGCAAGCAACCGCAGCATAGATGGCAGAGCCGGTTGCACAAGCCTGAGTTGCACCGGAAACAGAGATTTCACATTGTGAAACGTTGGCCATTGTTTGTATGATGTAGGGTGATTTGTGGGCAATGCCGCCGACGGCAATTATTTTGTTTATGGTTACACCTTCGCTAATTAGTGCATCGATAATACGTTTCCAACCAAAAACGGTTGCAAGCACCAAACTTTGAAACAATTGCGGTGGGGTAGTCCCGATTGTAAGCCCGGCGATAACGCCTCTGACGTCTTCGTTTGCATAGGGGTAGCGCCTGCCGTTGAACCAATCAAGAGATATTAGATTTTCTTGTATGGGGAGTTCACTTGCCTGTTTTGACAGTTCGTCTAACAGAGATTTTGGCAAGTTTTCTTTGTCTTCTAACAAACTGTATGACCACATCATAAAATTATTGAACCATGCGTATAAATCACCGAAGGCCGTCTGACCCATTTCGAGCCCCATATAACCTGGTATTAATGCGTCTTCTCCCATGCCGCAAGCATAAGAAAGGTTTTTGCCTTCGATTTGTGATTGCTTCAATATTAACATATTAACG
>CAYJNC010000052.1:0-7456 GCA_964371185.1 uncultured Christensenellaceae bacterium | reverse complement strand
AGAGAACAACCGCCGATAATAACGGTGGTCGGCAAGTTTATTTTTTTCGACCATTTTTCGCATAATGTGCCTACGGGTACACCGGCCGGTGCCACTTTGTCTGAAAAATTGCGAGCAAATTTTGCTAAGGCGGGGTCTATTTTAGCTAAGTGTTCTTCTTTTGGCATACCGCCCCATTCCGAGTGCCATAAAACCTTGTGGCCGGCGGCGCAAGAGCTTCTGTACATAGTTTTTGGGTCGGTGTTGCCGACTAATTCACCTGTTATCCAGTCGCAGTGTTCTACCCAGCCATGAGCCTTTTCTTTAATGGTTGGCGATAATCGGCATACTCTTAATATTTTTGCCCACCACCATTCGGAGGTGTATACCCCTTGATATTTGGTGTAGTCGGTTGTGCCGTTGTTGCTTAAGGCTTCGTTTACCTCTGCGCCTTCTTCTTTTGCTGTGTGATCTTTCCACAAAAAGAACATGGCATTTATGTCTTCTGAAAATTCAGGCAACAATGAAAGAGGTGTGCCGTTTTCGTCTACCGGGCAGACTGTTGAACCTGTTGTGTCGAAGGCGATGCTTAACACTTCGTTTCGTTTTTCCTCGTTGCCGTTTGAAAAGAGATCGTTTATGGCTGATACGAGGCCTTCGATGTAGTCGTCCGGGTGTTGGCGGTATATGTTTTCTTTTGGTATCTGATATTTTCCGCTTTGCCACCGTTTATATGGGCATACTGCCTGTTCGTATATTTCTTTTGTTTCTAAGTCAAGCAAAACGGCACGTACAGAGTCTGTCCCGTAGTCTACGCCTATTACATACCCTTTTTTCATCGTAAATTCCCCCGTTTATAAATATATCAATCTTCGGCCAAACAAATTATTGCATCTTTTTCGGTGAAAATAATTTCTTCTGCTTTGTTTGGGTTTGTTATTATGTCGAATGTGTCGCCGTTTTGAATTTTGTAGCCGACAGCAATTTCGTTTCTTTGGCGCAAGACTTCCGTTACCTCGTAGAAATTCATTTTTACGCCTAAGTTAACATAAGAAGCCGCGTCTCGGATGTATATTTCAGAGCCTTCTGCCTGCAACAATATGTTGAATACAGTTGCCAAGTCGCGATTTTCGGAGATTTGTGTCATAACCAAATTTATTATGTTTGAGCCTACAACCAAATCGTTTACTTTTGTTATTTGAGCAAGTTTTTGGTTCTCTACTGCTTGCAGTTCGCTTGTTATGCTAAACGATTTGTTTTGTTTTCTTGCAATGTCACGTAGGTGAATCAACTGCAACAGTGTGATGGCGTCTGCCTTTTCTTGATCAAAATGCTTGTCGCTGAGCAATAAAACATGGTCGCATTCTTCTTCTAACAAGTATTCTAAGGTTTCTCTTGTGCTTGTGTCTGCTTGTATGTGCGATAATTTAATGTTTTTAAGATGTTCGGCAAGTTCTTTGTATTCGCCTAAAGGCTCGTCGTTAGATATAACAATTGTAGAACCTTTTTTTAAGAAAGTGTCTAATACGAGGATAGTGTTTTCTAATAATTCGTTTGTCCCGATTATTATAATATTCTTTTCGGTTTCCTCGCTTACTGTGCTTGACATAAACATTGAAATGTCTGTCGGTGTGTAGGGCGTAACTTTTGCCATGCCGTCGTCTTCTACTAATAATATCAAAGCGTCGTCGGCTTCTAATTTTGTGTTCATGTCGGGATTTATGAAAATCTCGCCCTCTCTGCGGAAACCGAATACAATAGCTTCTTCAAATAGATTCAATACTTCGCCGAATTCTTTTTGGGCAAGCTCCGGGAAGGTTTCAAAGTACAGTTCGGCACCGTCATAGTCAAAGAGTTCTATTAATACACTCGAAATGCCCGGTTGTCTGCACGTCTGTGCAATTATACGAGCGAGGGCATCTTCCGCTAAAATTAATTCTATGTTGCCGAGTGAAATTATCTTAGCCGCATCGTAACTTGCACTGTTTTGTATGGTGGCAACAACATGAGGCATGTTGTCTTCCGTGCAATTTGCTTCTAATATGCTGTTAATTGCTAATATGGCATTTATTGTTAGGTAGTCTTTTTCTTCGTTTATTATTATCGAGCGAGCAGACTCTAATGAACACTTTGAAAGCATGTTGATGTCTGAGATGCTACCGGTTCGACAAATTATTTTTGTAGTTTTAGTATCCGGAATTTTTTCTTGAATGGCCGTTTCAACCGTTTCTTTGTCTTCGGGTGAAAGTATTACTATGCTTGCTCTTTTGTGGTTTTCGTTTGCCAAAATAAGCTCGGATAAAAGGGTGTAAATGTTGTGGTCAAAACCAAGGATTACTGTATGGTTTTGCTCTAACACACGAGAATTTCCTTTTTTAAGGCTGTTTAGTTTGCCTTCAAATCCGGTGGTGATAATACCTATCAAAATGCTTGTCACAAACAGACCGCATATTGTTGCGATAGACATCAGTATGACATATGCGACATTACCTGTGTCGGCGCCTGTGATAGTGCCGGCATCTATGATGTGCATTATACTGCTCCAAACATTGCCGCCTACTGTTGTAGTTCCGCCGTCGGTGAGCATTAGTATGATACCTAATATTATTGCAACGACAGCCGTTATCAGGAATAAAAAGCCTACGAGTGCAATACTCCCTTTGGCCATTAGGTTATCGAACCAATATTGTAATTTTTCTTTGAAAGTTATCTTTCTTTTCATGGATTCCTCCTTGAGTATGTTGTTTTTATTGAGATTTACTTATATTATATATAATTTTATGGGTAAATTACAAGTTATTGAGTATATTATTTTTACAAATTGAAAAAATAGAGTGAAAAGTTTTAGATTTGTCATGTTTTTTCATGTGTTTGTCATGTTTTTTCATGTGTTTGTCAGTTGTTTTTCATGTTTTTTGTGATAATATGATATTATGGACGTGTTTAGAAAAGCCATAATTTCGCAATTTCGTCGCCTTGATTTGCATTTTAGGTTAAAAAGCCTCGCCTTAGCTGTGCTAAAGCTACATTTTTTGCCTTAAACTGCAAGCCCATTCAACAAAATTTCATAAATCGGACTTTCTCAACAAGTCCGTTAATGAAAAGATAAAAAAACACGTTTTAGCTACCGAGAAACTTCGGTAGTTTTTTTATGTGGATTTTTTAGTCGAAAGGAGTTGATGTTTTTTTGCGGACTGTACGTATTAAAACACCTTATAAGAAGCAAGTCGAGTTCTTTTTGTGCAGAGCAAGAAGAATTGCTTATGGGGGTGCGAGGGGTGGTGGTAAAAGTTTTGCGGCTCGGACTAAGGCGGTTCTGATGGCGCTTAACTACCCCGGAGTTCAGATGTTGCTTATGAGAAGGACTCTAACGGAACTTAGAGAAAACCATATTAATCCGCTTTGTAAGCAACTTATGGAGATAGCGGTTTTTAAGGAAACGGCAAAAGAGTTTTTGTTTATTAACGGTAGCCGGCTAAAACTTGGCTATTGCGACAACGAAAGAGACGTACTGCAATATCAGGGGCAAGCGTATGACGTTATATTTATGGAAGAGGCAACACAATTCAGCGAGTTTCAATATACCGCAATGACAGAGTGTAACCGTCTTTCGGGTATGTGTACAAAGGAAATAACACCACGCATGTATTTTACGTGTAACCCGGGTGGCGTTGGGCATAATTGGGTGAAGAGGTTGTTTGTAGACAGGCAATATGAGCGGAGCGAGAGACCGGAAGATTATGTTTTTATCAGTAGCAGGGTCTATGACAACGATTTTTTAATGAAGAATGATCCTGATTATGTCAGAAATTTGGAAAATATTCCCGATCCGGCACGTCGCAAGGCTTATTTAGATGGTGATTGGGATATATTTGTCGGGCAGTACTTCACCGAGTTCAAACGAGACATTCATGTTATGAAACCGTTCCCATTGCCGGTGAATTGGCGCAGGTATGTATGTATGGATTATGGGCTTGACATGACTGCCGTTTATTTTGTGGCGATGGACAATGAGCAAAGGGCTTATGTATACAAAGAATTATACAAACCCGGTTTGATAGTGACGCAGGCGGCAGAGGAAATTCATACTATGACTAATGAAAGCATTGTGGCTTACTATGCACCGCCCGATTTATGGAACAGGCATTCAGACACCGGCAGAAGCACGGCAGACATATTCTGCGAAGGCGGTATTCCACTTGTGAAGTCTGCAAATGATAGGGTGCAGGGGTGGTATAACTTGCATGAATGGTTGCGGCCTGTGCCCGATGAGAACGGCAAACTTATTGCTAAATTGCGTATTTTTGAGAACTGTACCAATTTGATACGCACGTTGCCGGCGTTGCAGTTTGACACAAAGAACCCTAACGATTGTGCGACAGAGCCACACGAAATAACACACGCTCCCGATGCCATAAGGTATTTTGTTTCTTCTCGCCCGTATGGTGGTGAAGAGGAAAAAGAGCCGGGCATTGGGTATTATGATGAAGTAAGTTCGTTTTTGAATTTTTAATCAGATTTGTATAGTTAACGCTTATTTACCAATAAAACATTTTTATAAGGAGGCTGTATTTATGGAAGTTGTATGTGTTGCGTTAGTCGTGGTTTACGCAATGATAGGTGCGTATTTTGTTGGGAAGAAGGTAGAGAAGGGTAGGCAAGAGCGTAGAAATGTTTCTGAAAAGTTGCTTGAGGAGTTAGAACAAAACTTGTCTGCGAATAAAAAACCATCCTATAAAACGGAAATAGAGAACATGATGAATTACGGAATGGTAGGCTACAAACAAAAGGAAGTTTCGGAGGTTGATGATGAATAAGAAAGAATTTATCGGCAGATTAGACCATTTTGTTTACTATGTTATTCCAAGAACAATAGAGTTAAAGCAAGAAATAATCAATAAGCAGAAACAAAAAGCTATTTTGCGATTTAAGAAAAGAATAAGGAGAGAGTTATGAACACAAAGACACAGCCGTATGAAATTTGGGACGAATATCAACAGGGGATAATGTATAAAACCAATTTAGATTTATATGACACGGTTGAGCGCAACGAGAATTTTTACAACGGTAACCAATGGGAAGGCGTTATTGCGCCTAATTTGCCAAAGCCGGTGTTTAATTTTTTAAAGCCGGTTGTTAACTATTATATTGCAATGCTTATCAGTGACGATATTAAGGCGTATATCGAAACCGGTGATAGTACGGTAAGCAAGGCGGTTAGTGAGCAGATCGATAAGGTAATAGAACACGCAGAAGTTAAGTTTAAGAACCGTAAGATGATTAGAAATTGTGCGATTGACGGCGATGCCTGCTTTTATGTTTGGTTCGATGCCGTCAGAGAGAAAATATGTGTGGATTTGGTAGATAATACTAATGTTTATTTCGGGAATCCTTCGGAAGAAATGGTGCAAGAACAGCCATATATTATTATTGCTTACAGACGGCTAACCGATGAAGTTAGGGAAGAGGCGGAAAGCCGAGGAGTAGACCCGAATTATATTGTGTCTGATAATGAAGCGTTATACATGAATGAAGAGAAAGACTATGAGAACGAGTATACAACGGTGCTTTTAAAGATGTGGAAGGAAAACGGCCATGTATGGGTTACAAAGACCACTGAAAAGCAGGTTATATTTCCGCCCACCGACACAGAATATAACCTTTACCCTGTGACGTGGTTGAATTGGGAGAGCGTTAAAAATTCGTATCATGGTGTGTCGCCGGTGACGTCCGGCATACCCAACCAAATATTTGTCAACAAGCAATATGCGTTGGCGATGATACAAATGCAAAACATGGCATTTCCTACGATTTTGTATGATAGGGCAAGGTTGCCGGAGGGGTATAGAGGCGGTGCCGGCAGTGTGGTTGGGGTTTCCGGGTCGCCGGATGCTAACATTATGTCGGCGTTTCGGCCGCCGGATATGTCGGCGCAGGTTTCGCAGTTTATAGACAGTGCAATTAAATACACTAAGGACATGATGGGTGCTTCGGATGCGGCTTTGGGTAATGTTAATCCGCAGAACACTTCTGCCATTGTTGCGGTGCAAAAAGCAGCCGCTTTGCCGTTAGACATTCAAAGGCTTGATTTTTACAGGGTGGTAGAAAACTACATACGAATATTCATAGACATTATGAGGGTAAATTACGGTGTGCGGAGCGTTGAAGTTGAAGAAAACGGCGAGAAGGTCACAAAGCAGGTTGATTTTTCTTTGCTTGATGCAGACGGCGATCATGTGAAGGTAGAGATAGGACAGGCGGCTTATTGGTCGGAACTGACACAGATTCAAACGCTTGATAATTTGATGGATAGGGAGATAATTCCCGATTCACTTACGTATTTAGAGGCCATACCCGATGGATATGTTAAAAACAAAGAAAGTATTATGGAGAAAATTCGGGAGTTGATGCAACAAGGCTTATTGGAACCGAAAAAAGAAGTAAACTCTAAAGAATAGTGTGCGAAAATTTGCAAAAAGGAGGGAAATGAATGTGATTAGTTATGCTTATAACAACAAAGATCCGACAGCATGTTTAAAATTATTATTATGTAAAACAAAGTGAAAAATGAATTTATAGGAGGGAAATATGAAAATTAGAGAAGAAGTTAATGTTAGTAAGAATTTGGCAGATAGAAGTAATGATGAAATGTTTAAAGAGGGGTTCGACAATAAAACAGCAGACGTTAAACCTTTGCAAGAAGTGATAACTATCGGTTTTTACGGTCAGCAGCTTGAGTTTTCGTTGCAAGAACTTGTTGAGTTTGCCAAGAAGGGGCTTGAGTATGAACAATTGATGAGCAAAAATCCGAGAATAAACGGTTTTGTGCATGGTATGCCGGAGAAAAATACAGGTTTGGCAGGTATGCAACAAAATCCCGGTTTTGAACGTTTGGGTATGGCCGGTGGGAATAATGTTAGGTCGGTTGAGAAACAAGAAATGGAGGTTGCTCTTGCCGAGTTTTTGGAAATGTACCCTGATGTGAGAGAGTTTCCGGCCGAGGTCTTAGAGGAGATAAGCAGAACAGGTTATACACCTCTAAAGGCGTATCAAAAATATTTGTTGGAGCAAAAAGAAGCCGAGTTAAAAGAACTTAAGCAATTGCAGAAAAATCGGCTTATGTCTCCCGGAAGTGTTCGTGGACAAGGTGGAAACACAGATGCTTTTATTACCGAATTCATGAGAGATTAAGCAGGTATTTTACGAATGTTTATGTCAACACGTTAAATGATTTTTTAAGCAATGCTATGGCGTTGTTTTTTTTGTGGGAAAATACGTCGTAGCGAAAATAAGTAAAGTATAAAGGAGAAATAATAATGGCAAGTATTAATTTAGCAAGTAAGTATAGCGGTAAGATAGCAGAGAATTTTACAAAAAACAGTTACGTAGCGGGGAATACAAATGAAGAGTATGATTTTGCCGGAGTGAAGTCTATTTCTATATATACACCGCAGACGGTTGAACTTAACGATTATAT
>CAYJNC010000051.1:6377-9675 GCA_964371185.1 uncultured Christensenellaceae bacterium | reverse complement strand
CAACCCAAGAAAACGAAATTTTCACCTCTGAAAAAGATGGCGAGCTTGAGTTTTCTGCAGATAGGGCAGGAATATTTACATACAAAGCAAAACTTGTCGGCTCGGACTATACTTTAGCCGACGGCATTGAAATGCCTACTCTAACAGTTAATGTTGTGCAACCAATGCGTTCAAACATGCCACGCATCGGCGCAGGCCCAACTGTCGATAATACAAACAAAATTATTTATGCAAACGGTTTTCCTATAACCATACAGGCCGGTACTGCTAATTCTCAAATATCTTTCACAGACACTACATCGGGAACTCCGAGTGCGGCGCAGTACTTAACGTTAAACGAAACCACGCCTTACAGCGCTACCGCAGTCGACATAGATGTTTCCGGCTACACAATTTTTGGTGGTGGCAATGGAGAAGCTGTAGCTTCTACGTCGATAACCATGAGCGGCGGTGCAGTAAAAACAATTTATGGTGGCGGTAGTAATGCCAATGTAACGACACATACTGAAATATCGTTAACCGGCGGTACTGTTGGATTAAATCAACCGATAGATAGCCAAGTATATGTGTTTGGTGGCGGTCTCGCAAACGGTGGAAGCGCAGTTTCCGGTTCGGTATCTATTACATTTAACGGAACCACAATAGGTCACGATTATGGCGGTTGGGGTGACTCTGCGGCCGGCTATTTATTCGGTGGTGGGCATTCTGTCGCTGCCGGCTCGGAAGCAAGAGTAGGTGCTACATCTCTGACAGCAATTTCCGGCACAATAGTTGCCGACGGACAATACCCATATTTTAACGCCGAGATTTTTGGCGGCGGTTATGCACAGGCAGGCAGTTCTAACTCAGGTAGTGTTACTATGAATATTTCCGGTAGTGACGCACTTGCCATTCAAAGTGTTTACGGTGGTGCATATGTTAGTGGCGGTGCCACTTCAACGGTAGGCGCAGTTGAGATTAATGCGACATCTTCAACTTATGATAGTGGCTTCAGTATAGCCGGTGGATCAAATAATGACAGTAATAGCCTTTCTTCCGCTACCGTGCAAAGCACAAATGTAACGGCATCGGGATCAGGATATATAGAACAATTAATTGCCGGCGGTAATTCTTCTATCGTAACGGGCGATGCAAAAATAACAGTAAACGGTGCAATAGCTACAGATTTTATAGGAGGAGCAGGATATGCTGACTATGTTGGTGGTTCGGTAACGATAAACGTTAATTCGGACGGTTCCGGGTCACCGGAGATTTACGGCAGCGTAACTGCGTTATCCAACCAAAGCATAGTTTCCGGCAATACAAACGTAAATGTTTCGGGAGCAACAGTACAAGGAGATATACTTGGTGGAGGTTATTACAATAATTATGTTGGCTACAATTCTAGCCAAGTACAAAACGGAGCCCTCAGTTCTCTAACAACCAACGTAACAAATTCTTCGGTAGATGGAAGCATATATGGAGGCGGTTTCGGACGATCGCTCATTAACGGCAATACATTTGTAAATGTCACCGGCTCTACCATGTCTAACAATGGCTCTATATATGGCGGTATTGGCGCTCCTCCACCAATGCGCACAGGCGAAGACATTATTGATTTTGATGCAAGCGGTTTAGTATTTGGCAACACAAACGTAGTGGTTAAAACGACTACCGGCATCAACGGCGTTTACGGCGGCGGTGTTGAAGACGTAATTTACGGCAATACTAATGTAGATGTTCAGGGAAGTTCTGCACAATATATTTTCGGTGGCGGTGTATCTAATGCCATCTATAAGAGTACATTTGTTAAACTTTCCGGAAACAACACCATAAGCGATAGCGTATTTGGCGGTATCAATAATGGTGGTATTTCTGAACCTGAGTATGATAAGTTTAAATTAGCACCGTCAGAAGGCAGTAATATTATCTTCGCCGGTACTATATTAGAAAACACTAACGTCAGCGTTGCATCAAGCAGTATTACAAACAACATTTATGGCGGTGGTTTAGCAGACTACATAAAAGGCAACACTTCTGTAGAATTATTATCCGGAAGCGTATCAAATGTATTCGGTTCGGGTACAGCATCTCTTAATGGTGAAATAGGCATAGATAATATGTACCTGTTCGGCATTTACTATGTTGCCGGCTCATCTTCGTCGATAATAACGCCTTCACCAAGCGGCGGAAACACAGCAGTAAGAATTGTCGGCGGAACTGTTAAACAAAATGTTTATGGCAGTGGTGACGGTTTCAACCTCCAAACCGGAAATACTGATGTTATCATGACAGGCGGAACAGTAAACGGCAACGTATACGGAGGCGGTAATGGTATTAGCTTAGTTGGCTATACAATAGATATGTCAATTGCAAGTGAAACTTCTCCGCCATTTGTACCTATACCCGCAAGAGGAAATGCTTCCGTTAAAGTATTCGGAGGCTCGGTAAACAGTGTAATCGGAGGCGGAAATTCTACAAGTGAGGCTAATTCTTCCGTCAACGGAAATGTATTTGTGTTTGTAGATGCAAATGCGCAAGTAAAGTCTAATGAAATATATAAGCAATATAAAGAAGATACGATATTTGAGGGTATCGAGATTATTTCTGTGAACGGTAAATCTACCTTTGTTGTTGAAAACAAAGACATAAAAATAAAAGAAACGCAATCTATTGCTTCATCTACCGATGCAAACATAGAAAATATATTGCGTTGGGTGCAACTTTCAACTTACACCATGCCTCACTGGTTTATTAAAGGTGAAGTAGTATTGCCTGTCGATGTAACGGGTGCTATTGCAATTACCGAAAATCAAGAATTATATATGCCTGAAGGCACAAACTTAATTGCAGGCGAAAGCGGATCTGTTCAATTTACTAATGCAGGCTACATAGTAACTGAAATTCCTACTCTTGACAGTAGTATAGAAAGCAATAATGTTCCCGGAAAAACTAATATCGGCTCTCGCATATTTAGAGGCGGTGAAGACGCAGATATTTCGCTCGTAGGGGCAACCTATACACTGAATCAAACCGCTACTCCCTTAGATGCTAACCCGGCATTAACAGGTTTCTGGAAATTCCTCGGGACAAAGATAGGTGCGGTTAGTGATTATACTTGGTATCAAGGCACAAATGTATTGACGGGTCAAAAGGCTGCTACATATGTTCCTCTTACCAACGAAATAGGAACAAAAACCTATTCTACAAACATAACGGCGCCTTACAAATTTGAAAGTGTTCCGGCTAATTTATTTAGCAATGTGTTTACGGCAAGTTCTGCAAACATAGTTGTTACGGCTGCTGCACCGACAACGGC
>CAYJNC010000051.1:0-6277 GCA_964371185.1 uncultured Christensenellaceae bacterium | reverse complement strand
GCACCGACAACAGTGCCGACAACGGCTCCGACAACGGTGCCGACAACGGCTCCGACAACAGTGCCGACAACGGCTCCGACAACAGTGCCGACAACGGCTCCGACGACAGTGCCGACAACGGCACCAACGACACCGACGGAAGCTCCATCGGCTCAACCGAGCGAAGAACCTACGGACGGCGGCACTACAGGCGGTGGCACTACAGGCGGAACAGATAATACTACACCTCCGCCACCCTCAATCGGAGAGGACGGAAGTGTTACAATAACTCCACCCTCACCGGGTGAAACTCCGGATAATGTTAGTGTAGACGGTTCGGATTTGTCTCCCGATGACTTCACAATAGACGAAAACGGAAACTTGGTATTGACTCCCGAGTTTATAGCAAGCCTACCCGACGGAACGCATGTAATTTCTGTTTCGTACGGCGGTAATACTTATGAGTCTACACTCATCACAGAGAACGGTGTTCCGCTTTCGGCAGGTAACTTTAAAGCGGTAGGTGGTTCTTGGAGTCTGTTTGACTTGCTTTCAACAATTTTTGTAGCCTTAGCTGCAATATATGTAATATTCTTTAAAAAGCGTAAAAAGCAAGATCAAGAGGCAATAAAAGACGACTTGTTCAATCAAAAATACGAAGAATTAGAAGACGAAAAGTTTGCTAAACTGCGTGTTGGCAAGTCTATAGCACTAATAATTGAAGCGGCTATGGCGGTTATATTATTACTAATAACTCAAGACTTTACACAACCAATGGTAATTTTTGACCAATACAGCATAGCATTTGGTTTATCTGTGGCCTTGTCTATTCTTATAGTCATGATAGCGAATAAAAAACGTAAAGATGGCGAAGAAGATAGGGGCCTAACCGTAGACCAAAAAATCAACGGATACACAGAAGAGTTAGAGAACGATAAGAAAAAGATGTTCTTTGGAAAATTGTTCGCAATAATAGTAGATGTTGCGTTGATAGCAGTGCTAATCTACGTCGTACGAGGTTTATCTTCATGGTTTGTCTTTGATTTATTCACTGTTGTATTTATACTGTGTGCTGTTTTGGCAGTCATGATATTGCTGATTTCTAACAAAACACAAGATACAATACAAGATAGAATCGAGGGTAATGCTAATAAAACCAGGCGAACAAACCGATAACCTTTCTTAATACAATAATTGCAACGCCGTCAATCAAAAAAATTGGCGGCGTTGTTTTATTCCTAAAACAACAACCGGCAGCAAAGAAAGTCATGCATTTCTAACGTTAATCGTCTCACAAGCAAAAAATGTTACTATTTTTACACAAAATTCATTGCTATACATGCTTTGCTATGTTATAATGAAATACAAATTATATTAAAAAGTAAAACGGAGTAATAAAGAGGGGATAAATAGAATGAAGACGCATAACATTCTTCATAAAGATATTGCAGAAACTAAGCAGTTTATACTCAATAGTAATTTGGGGACGGGTAAGAATTGCTTGGTAAAAATTCATAGTGCACACAGAGACCCTGAATTAAGTGTCCGCTTAGCTTGTTCTATTAAGAATATGCTACCTGCCGCAAATATTTTAGGTTGTGCGGTTACAGGCGTTATTTATAATGGTAAAATCTATAACAACGAAACTTTGATTTCTATAGATAAATTCGATAGTTCTACCGTAACAACACATATGTTTTCTACGGATAATTTAACATATGATCAAGTAGTAGATAAGATTTCTACCCTCGAAGATTTTTCAAAACCAAAATTTTCCGTTTTATTTTTAGATGTTTCTTATATGGCAATAGATCAAACTTTGCAGAAAGTTTCTTCTAACTTGCCAAACGTCACCTTTGTTGGTGGAGCAGCAGGGTACAGTGATAACATTGGGGATATATTTACCTATGTTTTCAACGAAGACGGGTATTACTCAAAAGGCGTAAATGTCGCTTTCATAAGCCATGAAAACCTTCTTACTTACAACAATGTTGTAAGTGGGCATGAACCCATAAGCCCTACATATACAATAACAAAGGCAGACAAAAACGTTATTCAAGAAATAGAAGGACAAGATGCTGTTTCCTGGCTTGAGAACGCTTTGTATGTTGAAAAATTAAAGTCTACGGACAACTGGAAAAACGCTACCCTACAAAATATACTGCTGGAATTCCCGATTATATTAGAAGACAAAGACGGATCCAGCCGTTTTTTACAATACGACAAACAAAACAACCAAATTATTTTAAAACACAGTATTTTATTAGCCGGTCAACAATTTAAGATTGGGTATTTAAGTCCTCTTAAAAGTGTTGCAAAATGGCAAGATATTTGCTACGACTTAGGCCGCATTTCCGTAGAGTCGATTTTTTGTTACTCTTGCTTTTTAAGAATGACTTCACTGCGCAACGTCGCCGCATGGGAAGCGCAACCCTTTGAAGAAGCAGGCATATGCGGTGCTTTCTTACTTGGTGAAATAGGAAACAAGAACGGACAAAATTATTACTACAATGGTTCATGCAGTTTCTTTACAATGGCCGAAAAAGAAAACTACATAGAGCCGGATCTATCTGCATTTTATTCTTTGGGAAAAATTAAAGACGACAACAAAAATGCTTTTATAGAGCTCAAAAACATCGTTTCTAAAGAACATATTACTTTGTTTGAATCTATATTACAAAGCGAAGAACAAATAGAGAGCCAATTATTTAACAATCACAACACCGGCCTCAACAGTATGACAAACTTTCTACAAATAGAAAAAGATTATAAGAAAATTTGTTTGATTACACTTGAAAATGCGTCAACATTATACGAAAATCTTGGTCAAAAAAGGTATGCCACCTTATTAAAAGAAAATTTTTCTCTTATGCAGAAATTTTTCAAAAATAATTTTCCGGAATTAAACCCAATGTTTTACAGCTACGACATTACATCATTCTTTTTCGTTGTCGACGATACAGTTTCAGGAGATGACTTTTTAAAAGCCACGCAGGCATTGCGTACTGCTTGGGGCATTACAACTTTGCTTGACGATAATATTACTTGCAGGAATTATTTTACGGTAACACTATCGGGAAGAAGAATACAAGAACTGTCGTCGGTTGCACATAAGCAAATCTCTTCCGAAGACAACATATATTTTCAGGTGTGCGACAATTTAACGGAAAATAAAAACCAATTACAAGAAAAATTTAAAATTGTTTCAACTCTTAAATATGTTTTAAACAACCCAAGAAAACTTATGCCGCATTTTCAGGGTGTGTACAATAATAAAAAAGGTTCTTATTTTTATTACGAAGCGCTTATGCGTATTCGAGACGAAGAAGGCAAAATTCTTTTTCCGAAAGATTTCTTAGACATTGCAAAAGAATACGACATGTATATACCTTTGAGCATAATAATGGTTACAAGGGTTTTAGATCTGTTTGCGAGTCGTACCGAAACGGTTTCAATAAATATAAATGCACAAGACATATTGTCTATAGAATTTAAAACCGCAATTTTTTCTAAGCTAAATCAAATGGCAAATACCGGCCAATTTATGTTTGAAATTTCCGGCATCGAAGACTTAAAAGACATAAATGACCTTAAAAAAATAATTACGGCTTTCAACAAATATGGTATTAAAGTCATTGTAGAGTTACCTAAATATAACAGAACTGTTTTAGACAGTGTTAGAAATCTTGATTTTTCTTATCTAAAAACCGGGATAGTCATAACAAACGAATTTGGTTCGGGCGAGCATAGCAGTACTTCAAAAGAATTAATTTCATTCAGTAAACAAACGGGCATACCGCTTATTATGTGTGGAGTTGAAACGGCAACACTGCAAAAAAAGCTAATTTCAAAAGGTATTCACTATACACAAGGTTATTTTTTCTCTAACCCTATGTCATTTAGCGAACTCATAGTGGCTTCCGAGGAAAACATAAGTAAATCTGAAGATATTTATAACAAAGACGGTGCCGACAACACCTACTTAAAAGATGTAAACATCAAGAAAAGAAATCCCATCCTATATTGGGGTGCCGTAGTAACTGCTTTCTTTGCCGCTGCAGCTGTGTTAATCTTCGCAGGTATTAATCAAACTAAAGTAGAAGAAATAAGCGACGCTTTTTTAGTTGAATTTGCTACAAGTATGGCCGACAAAGTATCTGTTATATCCGAAGATTCTGCCGCCATAATGTTGACTGCAGAGGAAGCCATAGAATCTTTTGGGCTAAATCAGCAAGATATATTAGATTATTTAAACGAAATATCGGATAAATCCGGATTCGACGATATTTATGTCTCTTTTGATGGCAAAACCGCTATCAACGATGATGGAGAGCCTATTTATGTTGACATAGAAGAAATTTATGATTCGGCAATAAATGGCCAGATAAATGTTTCGTCTCCTATGGTTGACACCGTAACAGGCGAAGAAATGTTCTTCTTCAGCGTACCCATATATCAAAACGATGAAAAGTTAGGTTTGTTGCTCGGACAATACGAACTCGATAATTTTTCCTCTGTACTTGATCTGCAATTTTTCGGGGGAGACGCATTTTTCCATCTATGTGAGACAGACGGTACTCCGCTTGTTTTAAGCGGTAACAGTGAAAACCTGTTCCAAGATGGCAGTATGTATACGTTTATCGGCACCTTAGACATAACAAACGGCCATACTCCCGAATCTATTCAGGCCGACATGGAAAAAGGTTTAACCGACATACTAAAATATGAAGCTAACGGCGAGAAAAGAACCGCTATTATGGTTCCTGTTCCAAACACCGACTGGTGCATAGTTAGCATAGTACTAAACGAAGATTACCTGCTTATGGTAGACGAATTAAACGACAATATTTATGTGTTTGCAATAATCATGATAGTAATATTTGTTTTGTATTTCTTAATTACTCTAATCTTAGTCAGGAAAAACCAAAAACAATTGGTTAGGGCCTTAGAGAAGAGCTATTTACTTACTAACAGCTTGCAAACAAGCATAGAGACAGACCCCTTGACAAGAACTTACAGTAGGGCAACAGCCACGGAAAAAGTGTTAGACGCTATAAAAAAGTCTAAAGAGCAGGGAATTTCCCATTCTATGATATTGCTTGACGTTGACAACTTCAAAATTATCAACGACACCTACGGACATCAAACCGGTGACATATTCTTACAAAAGCTTGTGAGTGCAGTAAAAAGCAACCTTCGTGTCGGTGACATCATCGGTCGTATGGGTGGCGACGAATTTATGGTTCTTCTTTATAATATAGGCAGTGTTGACCAAGTAGAAAGGGTAGTAGACAGGATATTTGAGCATGTTAGCAAAATTTCCATAGACAATGTTTCGCTCGATAATGTTGGCATAAGCGCCGGGGTTGTCATAATACCCGAACACGGTTATGAATATGACTCCTTGTACAACAAGGCAGATTCAACACTTTATATGGCAAAACGTTCGGGCAAAAACAGGTATTTTATTCACGGAGATGAATAATTCGACAAAAAAATATACGGTAGGCAGTTGCTTCTTGGTAAAGGCACTGCCTATTTTTTATAATTATGTTTTCGATTGAAAAAAATGGGTAGATATCAAGTAGCAGTATTTTTTTAAGGGGTAAAATATTATGAATAATAAAAAAATTGTAGGGATTATAATAGTGGTATTCATGCTATTGACAATGGTACCCATAGCGGCCGCTCAACAAAACATACTACAAGAAAACGATATTGACTTAGAAGAAGAAATAGCATTAAATTTCGTTTTGACAGACGAAGACGGCGAGCCCTTGGCTAATTCAAACATATTATTGCAAAAAGATTTAGACAGCGAATACGCATACGAGGGAACAACCGACGAAAACGGAGTAATCTCCTTTCCGGAATTTCCTCTGACCGGATTTATTTTAGCCATAAACGATTCCGAGAGCAACATTGAAGGTATGATAGATATTACACTCTACCCGGCGGAAGAAACAAAAATTCTTAACAAACCCGCAACAGCCGATGACCCAATCGAACTAACAGATTTAGAACAAACAACACTTGGTAGAAATATGTATATAGACCGCACGTTAGTAACAAGGGGTGTTAAAGAGTTTGAGGTAAATGCTTATGAGGTGAATGTAAACACGACTGCACCGGCTCTTAATTGTTTCTTTTCGTTGCAAAAAAACAACACAATTTTGCTTGAAGGCGTAGCAGACGGCGAGCAACCTCCGGCTTCTGCTTCACAGCCGGCTTCCGCTTCACAGTCGGCTTCCGCTTCACAGTCGGCTTCCGCTTCACAGTCGGCTTCCGCTTCACAGTC
>CAYJNC010000050.1:7873-9841 GCA_964371185.1 uncultured Christensenellaceae bacterium | reverse complement strand
AATCATGTGCCATTTTGTCTATTTCGTCTAACAAGAACACCGGGTTCATGCTTCCCGCCTGTTTAACCGAAGACACTATGCGACCGGGTATAGCACCGATATAAGTACGCCTGTGGCCTCTTATTTCCGCTTCGTCCCGAACACCGCCCAACGACATACGCACAAACTTTTTGTCTATCGCACGTGCAACCGACTTAGCTATGCTTGTTTTACCGACCCCGGGAGGGCCTGCCAAGCAAAGAATCGGGCCTTTCATGTTGTCTTTTAGCTTACACACAGCCAAAAACTCTAATATTCTTTCCTTAACCTTTTCCAACCCATAGTGGTCTTGATTGAGCACCTTACGTGCATTCTTAAGATCCATGTTATCGGTGGTCATAACACCCCACGGCAAAGAAACAATCCAGTCTAAATAATTTCTTATTACGCCGACCTCAGGCGAAGAAGGTGACAATTTTTCCATTCTTGCAAGTTCTTTTTCGGCCTTTGTGCGGGTTTCCTCGGTAAGTGGCAATTCTTCTATTTTATTACGCAATTCTTCTATTTCGTCTAATTCACCGTCCGACTCTCCGAGCTCTTTTTGAATTGCCTTAATTTGCTCTCTTAAGAAATATTCTTTCTGAGACTTTTCTATCTGCTGTCTCACATTCATTGCAATTTCTTTGTCTATCTCTAAAATCTCTATTTCACGCCCTAAAATTTCCATCAACACTTTTAGGCGCTCAAGCTCGTCTATACAGTCTAAAACCCTTTGCTTGTCTTCTAATTTTATTACAACATTAGAAGCAACCACGTCGGCAAACTTTCCGGCATCTTCAATTTCGCCCACCACATACATTGTTTCGGGCGAAACTCTAACGCCTAACGACGCAAACTTCTCGAATTGTTCGGTAATCCGACGCATATACACTTCTTTTATAATAGACTGTGCCTGATTTCCCGGGCGATCTTCTTCGCATTCTTCAACCACTGCCTCGATATGCGGTTCTATTTGTGCATAAGAAATTAGGCGACCCCTGCGAATACCTTCTACCAATACACGCATGTTGTCTCCCGGAAGTTTCAGCACTTGTTTAACCTTTGCAATAGTCCCGATTGTATGAATATCGGCAATTTCGGGCATCTCTACCTTCGTATCTTTCTGAGCAGCTAAAAATATTTCGGTGCCTTGAACCATACAATGTTCAACCGCCGCTACCGACATATCTCTGCCCACATCAAAATGCAACACCATATGAGGAAAAACCACTAATCCTCTTAACGCCACCATAGGCATTGTTTCTGCTTGCTTATTCAACTTTATTAAAACTCTCGCTTTCTTTTAATCTAATAGTTCTCTATATTTTACAGTACAACGTTTAGCCTGAATAAATTTTCACGAATTTTTCGCCATACATATCATTCATACTCATATAAGAATACGCAGCCGCCACAACGGCAAACTGCGCATTCTTATTTTATTTCTTACGAAGCACTCTCTTCTTCTTCGGGCGCCTCTAATTGCAGTTTCTTTGTTTCGCCAAGTATCAACAAAGGTTGTTTTGAATCTAAGGTTTCTTTTGTTATAACACACTTGACAACATCGTCACGCGAAGGCAAGTCGTACATTACGTCCATCATAGAACTTTCCATAATGCTCCTTAACCCACGTGCACCTGTCTTGTTTTTAATTGCACGGCTCGCAACTTCTTTTAAAGCATCTGCTTCAAACTCAAGTTCTACACCGTCTATTGCAAACAACTTTTTAAATTGTTTTGTTATTGCATTCTTAGGCCTTTGCAATATGTCTACCAATGCCGATTCGTCTAACGAATGCAGACTTACAACAACCGGCAAACGGCCAACAAACTCGGGTATTAAACCGTATTTCAGCAAGTCTTCGGTACGAACATTAGCAAGCGTTTCGCCAATGTTTTTCTCCGTCTTGCTTTTTATTTCGGCACCAAACCCCATTGCTTTTTTGTTGGT
>CAYJNC010000050.1:0-7773 GCA_964371185.1 uncultured Christensenellaceae bacterium | reverse complement strand
CCTGCGCCGGCAATTAACTTTTTAACTTGATCTTGCCTTTTTCCGCAAAACGAGCAACACAGCTGTTTTGGGTCATCTTCATACCTATTACTCATAATTTCTCCTAACTTTTTGCCGGTATAATCTCATCAACAATACCATAGGCAAGAGCTTCTTCCGCCGTCATAAAATAATCTCTCTCAACGTCTTTTTCTACTCTTTTCATAGGTTGACCTGTACGCTCGCTCATAATTTTATTCATCTTGGCTTTAATGCTTAAAATACGTTTTGCATGTATGGCTATGTCTGTCGCCTGACCGCGAGTTCCACCCAACGGTTGATGAATCATTATTTCGCTGTTTGGCAAGGCTTTGCGCTTGCCCTTTGCACCTGCATTCAATAAGAATGCCCCCATTGATGCCGCCATTCCAATACAAATTGTAGAAACATCACACTTAATGTATTGCATGGTATCGTAAATTGCCATTCCGGACGTGATAGAACCACCCGGGCTATTGATATACAGATAAATTTCTTTGTCGGGGTCTTCCGCCTCTAAAAATATCATCTGCGCCACAACCAAATTTGCCATGGCATCGTCTATTTCTCCGGATAAAAATATTATTCTATCTTTTAACAGCCGAGAGAAAATGTCATAAGACCTTTCCCCTCTGCCTGTTTGTTCTACTACTATCGGTACTAAACTCATTGTATTTGCCTCCCGCTTTTATTTTTCGGCTTCCGGCTCATCCTTTGTGCTTTTTTCTTCCGTACCTTCTTTGGACTTTGCTTTTCCTTCAGCCTTTTTTGTTGTTTTCTTAGCAGCCGCTTTTTTGGGCTCCTCTACGATTACTGCCTTTTCGTACAAATAATCGAACAATTGTTCCATTGCTACTCTGTCTTTGAAAGAATCTAACTCTTGAGCACCTAACATGTCTCTGTATTCTTCAACAGTTTTGTCTGCCTCTTTTGCAAGTTCTTCTAAGCGCTTATCGCACATTTCTTGAGTAGGCTCTATTTTTAATTCTTTTAACAACGCTTCAACCGCCAAGCTCATTCTAACTTGGTCAGCCGCCGTTTGTCTGTAATCGTTCCGTAAGTCTTCCATAGTTTTACCCGAATAACTTAGGTAATCTTCAATTTTCATGCCTTGATACATCATTTGGTATGCTAATTGTTGGATTTGGCTGTCAATACGGTTTTCTACCATAACATCGGGAACTTCAATTGTAGCTTCTTTTGATACCGTAGAAAGCAATTGATTTTCAATTTCCATTTTAGAACGCAATTCAGCCTGCTTTTTCATACGTTTTTTCAAATCTTTTTTGTAGTCTGCAAGTGTATCGAATTCAGAAACATCCTGAGCAAAATCATCGTCTAACTCGGGCAATTCTTTTTCTTTAACTTCGACAATCTTGATTTCAAAAACAGCATCTTTTCCGGCAAGTTCCGGTGCATATTCTTCGGGGAAAGTTACGTTTATGTCTTTTTCGTCTCCCTTTTTCATGCCGATGATTTGTTCTTCAAATCCGGGTATAAACCTTTTTGAACCGATAACCAAAGATTGTTCTTCTGCCGTGCCGCCGTCAAACTTAACGCCGTCTACACTGCCCGAATAGTTAAGTATTACAGTGTCGCCGTCTACAACTTCACGTTCAACCTCTACCCAACGTACATTTGTGTTACGAACTTTTTCAAGTTCCGCGTCTACGTCTTTTGCTGTAACATCATGTTTTTCTTTTTTAACTTCAATGCCTTCGTATTTGCCTAATGTTACTTCCGGCTTTACATATACTTCCGCAACGAAAATTATTTCTTCTTTCGGGTCTAACTTTGTTATGTCTATGTTTTCCGGTCTTGAAACAATGTCTAACTCATGTTCTGCAACCGCTGCCGAAAATGCCGTCGGGAAAACTTCGTCTAAAGCATCTTCATAAAAGACTTGAGGTCCGTAATGGTTTTCCACAATAGCCCTAGGCGCTTTACCTTTTCTAAAACCCGGTATGTTAAACCGACCTTTCATTTTTTGATACGCACTTTTAATACCTTCTTCAAACTCTTGTGCAGATACACTTATCTCCACCTTTACCTTGTTAGCACCTAACTTTTCAACTTTTGTAGCCATTTTCTTCCTCCCTAAAATATACGATAAAACTTATTCATTCTTATAGAATCATACCTAAAACATTATATCCTATTTACAACTTAGTATCAACTAAAATTCATTTTTTAGTCACACAATTAACGTTTTTTTCTTGAATGGGCACTTTTTTTGCGTGTATGAGCATTGTTTTTCCTTGTATGAGAACTTTTTTCCGATGTTTCGGGCGCTCTTATCAACGTTCTCTTCCCATCGCCGATCAAATCTTCTCTGCCGGCTAATACGAGTGCTTTTTTTACTAAGTTATAGTTTTCCCGTTTGTTGTATTGAATCAGCGCCCGTTGCATTTCCTTTTCATGTTTGTCTCTTGGCACATAAATGTCTTTTTTTGTGTACGGGTCTTTTTGAGTATAATACATACAACTCGCAAGCGTGCCGGGTGTCGGGTAAAAATCTTGCGCCTGCTCGGGTGCAAAACCATTTTCTTTAACGTATTGGGCAAGCCTGACGGCATCTTTAATCTCACAGCCCGGGTGCGACGACATAAAGTAGGGCAAAATATATTGCTTTTTGCCTGTTTTCGCAGATTCTCTGTTGAATATTTCGCAAAAACGTTCATATACCTTCATGTTTGGTTTTCCCATGCAGGCAAGCACATTGTCGCTAACATGTTCGGGTGCTAATTTTAACTGTCCGCTAACATGGTTTTTTGCCAGTTCACGTATGAATCTGCCCGATTTGTCCATGAGGGCGTAGTCAAACCTTATACCCGAGCGAATAAACACCTTTTTTATCCCGGGGATCTCACGTAGTTTTTTTAACACCGATAAATATTCCCCGTGGTTCTCTCGCAAAAACTTGCAAGGTGTCGGCGTCAAACACCGTCTTTTGTTGCACATTCCGTTTTTATTGGTACATTTCAACCCATAAAAATTAGCCGTCGGTCCACCTACATCGTGAATATAGCCCTTAAATCCTTTTTCTTGCAAAAAAATATTCGCTTCTTCTAATATGCTTTTCTCGCTCCTGTAAGTTATGTTTTTTCCCTGATGATAATAAAGAGCACAAAAAGCACAACCTCCCACACAGCCTCTTGTTGCGCTGATACTGTATTTCACCTCGCTGAAAGCGGGAATGGGCAGTGTATATTTTGGGTGTGGGGCTCTCTTGTAGGGCAACGAATAAATAAAATCCATCTCTTCTTGCAAAAGAGGTTCTTCCGGCGGGTTTTGCACAACATATTCCCTCTTCGACTTTTGGCAAAGCACCTTGTTACGCTCGTGCATCTGAACAACAAAGGCGTCAGCAAAAGCATTTTTATCTTTCATCACCGCCGCTTCGCTTGCTATTTCCTTGTATTCATACACACGTTCTAAGTTTTCCGCCCGATACATTGTACCGTTAACGTAAGTTATGTCCTTTACGGCTAAACCACCTTCTAATCCTTGGGCAATTTGCACCAAGGCTCTTTCCCCCATGCCGTATACTAAAATATCTGCCTTGCTGTCTGCTAATATAGAAGGCATGACCTTATTGTCCCAATAATCATAATGCGCAAATCGGCGCAAACTTGCCTCTATGCCACCGATAATAATAGGCACATTTCCATACACTTCTCTAACCTTTTTTGCATAAACTATTGTCGCTCTTTCCGGTCGGTAGGTTGTTTTTCCTCCGGGTGAATATAAATCCTTTGCCCTTCTCTTCTTTGACGAGGTAAATAGGTTTACCATGCTATCCATGTTGCCGCCGCTTATCAAAAAGCCGAGTTTAGGTTCCTTTAACCTCCGAAAATCATCTGTATTCTTCCAATTTGGTTGTGCAATTATGCCAACCGTGTAACCGTGTGCCACAAGATAACGTGATACTACCGCATGGGCAAACGATGGGTGGTCGACGTATGCATCTGCTGTTATCAAGATAAAATCGAGCCTATCTATACCCATGCTTTTCATTTCTTGTTTAGTCGTAGGCAAAAAACCTTCCATTTCACGTTTCCTTTCAAAAGACATCCATATTATATTGTTAAACCCAAATATAATATATAAACAGCGACGCAATAAATTTATCGTCGCTGTCTTTAAAATATTAAACTGTTTTGAGTCAGGCCTATAAGCCGAGTTCTGTAATCGATGGTCATCTATCTTGGCCCGATGTTGCCAAACGGGCTCATGCGATTTCAAAAGGCGTAGCGGGTAACTATTAAATGCCTTCATTCCAATCTTGCACCGGACGGGGTTTACATGGCACACTACGTCGCCGTAATGTCGGTGAGCTCTTACCTCCCCTTTCCATCCTTACGTCAGTTAAACTGCCGCGGTTTATTTCTGTTGCACTTTCCTTAGAGTCGCCTCTACCGGGAGTTATCCGGCGTCCTACCCTGCGGAGCTCGGACTTTCCTCACACGGGTTTCCCCATGCGCAACCATCCGGCCTGCTCAAAACAAATGTTTATCACGCTTACTCGGAATCTATTTCGTATAAAATCCTTCCGCAGTTCTCACATAAAATTATTTTTTCTTGCGCTTTAACTTGCTGTAACGTTCCCGAAGGAAGTTCCATGTTACAACCCTGACAACGCTTGTTTTTTAAGTGCGCAACCGGGTTTTGCCTGTGTTGCTTAACCTTCTTGTATTGTTCCATCAGGTCGCTTTCAACAGATTTTGCCGCATTTGCAACTTTTTCGCGCAATCTTTCTAAATCGTCTTTGCCCGCTTCTAATTCTTTTCCGTATTCTTCTTTTAGTTGATCAAACGCCTTTTTTGCATAACTCATCTTCATCAAAGTTTCTTTGATTTCCGTTTCGGATTTTTCCAAACGGTGCACCACTTCAACCAATTTTCTTTTGTTTTGTTCAATATTACCTTTTATGCCTTCGCATTCCTTAACGAGTTCTCTGACATCTTCGATAAACAAATCTTCTAAATCATAATCGGCAATTTCCATTATCTCTTCGTTCTTTTGGCTCATCTGCTTTTTTTGAGTTTCCGATTGAGTACAAAACCCGGCAAGCTGGCTTTGCATAACTTCCGACTCTTGCTCAAGCTTTTTCAATATTGCCTGATTATTCTGAAAAACTTGTTGCTGCTGAATAAGTTTTTTTCTGATTTCAGTATTTTTTATTGAATTTTCCATCTGCTCTAATTCCATGTCTACAGTTTGAAAATCCCATAATGTTTGTAATCTATTCAACGAGTAATACCTCCTTATTTCCTAATAAATAATATACGGTCTCCTTGCATCATTTGCACTGAACACAGAGACCTCCTTACAGTTTACATCACAAAGCGCTTTTTGTAAACCTTGCACCATCAATGTTTGAAAACACTTTTCTGTGTCGTAATGGCCGGCTTCCGCTATTCATATATCAGATTCTACATAAAAATTGTGTTTTACCTCTCCCGTTATATACATCTGCGCACCCTTGTTTTTCGCATAAGACACGAGGTCGCCGCCCGAACCGCCGCAAACCGCCAATCTGCCGATATTTGCGTTTAAATCGCCACAAAAACGAACAGACTCTAACTCAAGCGTAGTTTTCAAAATTTCTAAAATCTCTTTTGCACTCATGCTTTTTTCTAAGTCTCCGACTATGCCAATGCCCGCTTCGTCCTTAATTCTGTTTGCATCTAAATTCACGTCTATCGCCGGTTCTTCGTACGGATGAAATTTTTTTATTGCGCTTAATACCGCTTGTAAATCTGCTTGTGGTACCAACGCCTGTATGCAAACTTCTAAAACACTCTGCAATTCACCTTTTTTTCCGATGTACGGGTCGGCATCTTCACACGGCAAAAACCTTCCTTCGCCCGCAAAAGAAAAAGAACAATCGGAGTAATTTCCACATTTGCCGGCTCCTGCCTTTGCCATCTCTTCCCTAACTATATCCGCACTGTCTTTAGGCACGTACACACCCACCTTATAATATTTTTGCGTGTGTTCTGTTTTAATGAAAGTCCTGTTGTTTAGGCAGAATATGTCTGCTAAACAATCGTTTATCCCCTGTTTTGCATTGTCTATGCTTGTGTGTGCGCAATAAAGAGAAATACCGTTCGCAATAAGTTTTATGGCACATTTGCCGACATAGCTTTTTTGGTCGATTTTTTTAATCGGCGAAAAAATTAACGGGTGGTGTGAAATTATCAAACCGCAATTTTTTGCGATAGCTTCGTTAATTATCTCATCGGTAACGTCTACACACACCAAAACATTTTCGACTTCGTTTTGCAAGTCTATGTTAAAACCGCAATTATCCCAATCGTATGCGTATCTGAGCGGAGCTAATCTTTCTATTAAACTTCCGATTTTTACCGTATCCACCTTGCCACCTCTTTTATTTTTTTTATTTTTTCTTCAACCATACAAACATTTTTTTCGCCTGCATTCCCATCTTGCATTTGTTCTTTTATCCTCGATGCCTCGTTCAGTTTGTATTGCAAATATTCTTGCAAATATTCTTCTTTATTTTCTATTGCTTTTCTGCCTATTTCGTAGTAAAAATCTTCTTCCTCTTCCCAGACATTACCGGGGGTCGCAGATATCACCGCATAAAACTTTCCCTTTTCTAAAACAATTTGATCTCTTAGAATTTCATACCCTCCGGCCGCCAAAAATTGCCGTAGTTCCTTTGCATTCTTATTAGGAGACAGCACCAATATATTCGCACCTTTTGCAACGCTTTCCTTGCCTTGCAAAATCTCTTGAATGAGCAAGCCGCCCATTCCGGCAATCACTATTGCATCTGCCTCTTTTGGCTCTAAAACCGTAAGTCCATCGCCCACCCTTGCCGTTATTTTGTTAAAAAGCCCTTTTTTTTCCGCAAGTTCTTCCGCCTTTTTTAAAGACGGTGCACTAATGTCGCAGGCTATTGCTTTTTTTGCCCTTCCTTCAAGCACGGCAAAAACCGCCACATTGCCGTGGTCGCAACCTATGTCTGCAAGTGTATTCGCATTGTTTATGCAGTTTGTAATCGTACGCATTCTTTTTGTAAGTGCCATAATACCCCTTTTTTACAAAAAAACTTTTTTAAAAACTACAACCGCCATTTCACCGAAAAATGACGGTTGTTTAATATTTATTATGTTGATTATAATAATCTATTCTAAGAAATCACGCAATTTCTTGCTCCGAGAAGGATGCCTTAGCTTTCTTAAAGCCTTCGCTTCTATTTGCCTTATCCTTTCCCTCGTAACCTGAAATTCCTTGCCTACTTCTTCTAACGTTCTTGCCCTTCCGTCTTCGAGTCCAAAGCGCAGTTTCAAAACCTTTTTTTCTCTTAACGTGAGGCTGTCTAAAACTTCCATCAATTGCTCTTTAAGCATTGTAAAAGCGGCCGCTTCCGCCGGGGCGGGAACATCTTCGTCCGGGATAAAATCTCCTAAATGGCTGTCTTCTTCTTCCCCGATAGGCGTTTCAAGCGAAACAGGTTCTTGCGATATTTTTAAAATCTCTCGTACCTTTTCTTCGGAAATATTCATTTCTTTTGCTAATTCTTCCGGCAACGGGTCTCTACCGTATTGTTGCAACAACTGCCTTGAAATACGAATAAGCTTGTTTATCGTTTCTACCATATGAACAGGTATGCGGATAGTCCTCGCTTGGTCGGCAATCGCCCTTGTTATCGCCTGTCTTATCCACCATGTTGCATAGGTAGAAAATTTATAGCCTTTTTGATAGTCAAACTTTTCTACCGCC
>CAYJNC010000049.1:0-10029 GCA_964371185.1 uncultured Christensenellaceae bacterium | reverse complement strand
TTTACTCCTCTTTTTTTAAAATCGGTCTGCTCCCCACAGACCGATTTTTCATTTTTTCTTAAAATTATTTTAACTCTATGTCAGTACCTCTTATATGGGTGGTTTTTCGTGAAGTAAAAGTTCTTTCTTGCGATGTTTAAATAACAGTTGTATTTTTATAAATCACCGCCATAATATTTTTGAGTGACAAATAAAACGTTTGGCGTGTTGTTAATCTCACGATAGACGGCTATCCACTATATGTTTGATGCTTATACTATATTTATCAAAATTATTCGCATAGTAATTTCACATTCTAATTATCGTTAAAAATTGTTATAGCAACGCTTGTTACACTGCTTTGCTAATTTGACAATTATTCTTTGCAGATGTATAATTTATATATATAATTTTCAATGTTATATGTACAAAAAACATATATTGACAGGAAAAATCATGAATAAAAATATTTTTACCAAAAAAAGTATTCAGCGAATATCTTCGCCCGAACAATTAACCGACTATATCAAAGTTTCAAACCCGGGTGTTTGGCTTATTTTAATTGTTATAGTGCTTATGTTAACAGGCATCATCGTTTGGGGTGCTTATGGTCATTTAGATACAATTTTAAGCACAGCCGGTGTAAGTGAAGACGGTGTTTACACTTGTTATATCAAAGAAGAGGATATTGGCGAGGTAAACGTTGGTTTGACTGTAAAAATAAGAGATTCGGAATACACAATAACCGACATTTCGGTACAACCGACAGAAATAACCGACACATCAGACGACTATTTCATACATTTGGGAAACTTCGCGGTGGGTGATTTTGTCTACGAGGCAACCGTTGACGCAAGGTTAGAAGACGGCATATATCCGACAGATATTGTAACAAGCCGTGTTTCGCCCTTGTCATTCATAGTCAATTAGGAGGTCACATGGCAAAAAGGCAGAATAAAAATCCTATACAAAACGGTTATGCCAAAAAAGTCCCCTTTGTCATGCAGATGGAGGCCTTAGAATGCGGTGCGGCCAGCTTAACCATGATACTCGCGTATTACGGTAAATTTATCCCCTTAGAACAAGTTCGTTCCGATTGCGGAGTGTCTCGAGACGGTTCTAATGCAAAAAACATAATTGTAGCCGCAAGAAACTATGGTTTTGTGGCAAAAGGTTTTCGCTACGAAGCAGACGGATTAAAGAAAAACGGCAGTTTTCCTTGTATCATTCATTGGAATTTCAACCATTTTGTTGTGTTGAACGGCTTTAAAGGTGAAAAAGCGGTAATAAACGACCCTGCAAAAGGCACGTACACCGTTCCCATGAAAACTTTTGAAGAATCGTTCACCGGGATTTGCCTGATGTTTGAACCGGGAGAAACTTTCACAAAAAGCGGCAAGCCTAAATCTGTTATGCAATTTGCAAAAGACAGATTAAGAGGCGCAAAAGCCGCCATTGCCTTCATGGTTTTGACCACACTTATAACTTCACTTGTCGGAATAATTAATCCGGCATTTTCACGAATATTAGTAGACAGATTGTTGACCGGCGAAAACCCTAACTGGTTTTTACCTTTCATAATCGCATTGTCTGTTTTAAGTGCCATTCAAATAATTTCGGGTTGGATAGGCGCATTGTTTTCATTGCAAATAAATGGCAAACTAAGTGCCGTCGGCTCAACAACATATATGTGGCACGTTTTGCAAATGCCTATGAAGTTCTTTTCGCAGCGAATGGCGGGAGACATTCAAAACAGAAAATCATACAACGCAGAAATTGCCAATTCGTTGGTTAATACTTTTGCACCGCTTGTGCTTGACACCGCCATGATGGTATTTTATTTGGTTGTAATGTTGAGGTACAGTGTTTTGCTTTCTTTAGTCGGAATTTTTTCTATATTCATCAATTTGGTGTTGTCAAAAATCATTTCCGATAAGCGAATAAACATAACAAGGGTGCAGATGAGAGACTCCGGCAAATTAGCCGGTGCCACGGTAGCCGGAATAGAAATGATAGAAACAATTAAGGCAAGCGGAGCCGAAAACGGCTTCTTTGAAAAATGGGCAGGCTATCAGGCAGGGGTAAACACCGCACAGGTAAAATATGCTAAACTCAACCAATATTTAGGCATGTTACCCTCAATAGTCTCAAGCCTCGCCGGCAGTGCCGTCTTGATTATCGGGGTTTATTTGGTTATGATAGGAGAATTCACCCCCGGCATGATAATGGCATTTCAAGGGTTCTTGACAGCCTTCAACGCCCCGGCGGCAAAACTTATTTCGACCGGTCAAACGCTACAAGAAATGCGTACCGACATGGAACGTGTAGAAGATGTCATGAAATATCCGGCACAAGAATATTATTACGAAGACGGCGAAAACATCAAAAAATTGTCGGGAAATTTAGAGATTAAAAACCTTACGTTCGGATACTCTGAATTGGCGGAACCTTTGATAACCGATTTTAATTTGAATTTAAAACAAGGCAAAAGCGTTGCCTTTGTCGGAGCTTCGGGCAGTGGGAAATCTACCTTATCTAAACTTATTTCCGGACTGTACGAACCGTGGAGCGGACAAATTCTTTTCGACGGAAAGCAAATAAACAAAATAGATCGGGCAGTGTTTACCGGGTCACTCAGCGTTGTTGATCAGGATATTATTTTGTTTGAAGACACAATTGCAAACAACATAAAAATGTGGGACACCACAATAGAAGATTTTGAAATGATTTTGGCGGCAAGAGATGCACAAATCCACGAAGACATTTTAAAACGTGGTGGCTATAACACTAAACTTTTAGAGGGCGGCAAAGATTTTTCCGGCGGACAAAGACAACGCTTAGAAATCGCCAGGGTGTTAGCGCAAGACCCGACCATCATAATACTCGACGAGGCGACTGCCGCACTTGATGCAAAAACGGAATACGATGTTGTTTCCTCCATCAAAGACAGGGGAATAAGCTGCATTGTTATTGCACACAGGCTTTCTACAATAAGAGATTGCGACGAAATAATTGTGTTTAGCTACGGCAAAGTTGTCGAACGCGGTACTCACGACGAATTGATGAAAAACGGTAAAGAATACGCACAATTGGTATCTAACGAATAAAGAAGGTATGTTATGGGTTGGTTTGAAGATCAAATTAAACAAAGAAAAATAAACGACAATGAACTTATGGAAGATACTTTCATAAACATTGCCGGTGCAGTTATGGGTAAAAAAGTTTTTACCGCCTTGAACAACGACCGCAAGGTTACCCAAACCGCACTCGACGAAATTCTTAAATTTTATAAGGTGAAAAGCGGTGAAGTCCCCGACCATATCACGGACACCGACGAACAATTAGAATATCTTTTGCACCCGCACGGCATGATGAGAAGAACGGTAACCCTATCCCCCGGGTGGCACAAAGACGCCATAGGCGCTATGCTCGCCATCAGAAAAGAAGACGGCTTAATCGTTGCGCTCATACCGGCAGGTCTGATGGGATATTGCTACATAGACCCCAAAACAAAGAAAAGAGTTAAAATAACATCTAAAAACGAAGTTTTATTCGACGAAGAGGCAATAGCAATATACAAACCGTTGCCTTTAAACGAAGTTAAGGTAGGCTCTTTGTTAAAACATATGTTGGGCATACTTTCTTTAAGCGATTTTGTTATGATAATAATTGCGGTTTTGGCAGCTACACTGCTTGGCTTGCTCTTGCCTCGCATAAACAACATAATTTTTTCCGACGTTATTAATTCAAACAGCTTTACGTTGTTGTTTGCGGTTGCTGTGTTTTTAATTTGCGTTTCCATAAGTATTCTGCTCATCGGCGGAATAAAGTCTCTGATTACAACAAGAATCAGTACAAAGATAAGTGTGTCGGTCTCTGCCGCCACTATTATCAGAATATTATCTTTACCGCCCGACTTTTTCAAAAAATACAGTTCCGGAGAACTTTCGAGTAGGACTCAATATATTAGTTCTTTGTGTTCTATCCTAATAAACATGGTTTTTTCTACCGGGCTTACGTCACTGTTTTCAATAATATATATAACCCAAATTTTCACGTATGCCACCGCACTTGTTGTGCCTTCCATAATTATTTTACTTATGACCGTCACATTCACAATTATTTCTTCGCTTGCACAGACAAAGATAAGTAAAAAACAAATGGAGTATATGAGCAAAGAAAACGGTGTGGCCTATGCGCTTATCTCGGGCATTCAAAAGATAAAACTGACCGGTGCGGAAAAAAGAGCCTTCGCAATATGGGGAGACATATACTCAAAAGAAGCAGAGTTAAAATACAATCCTCCGCTTTTTTTAAAGATTAACAGTGTGATTAGCATGACAATAACGCTTATAGGCACAATAGTTTTGTATTCAAGTGCCGTTTTATCGGAAGTTAGCGTCGCCGATTACTATGCGTTTAACGTTGCATTCGGAATGGTAAGCGGTGCCTTTGTTTCGCTTGCCGGAATTGCACAAAGCATCTCTCAGATAAATCCCATATTCGAGCTTGTCAGCCCCATATTAAAAACTGTTCCGGAGTTTTCCGAAGACAAAGAAGTCTTGTCTAAGCTAAGCGGAAAAATAGAGGTTAACAATTTAAGTTTTAAATACAATGAAAAGCTGCCGTTAGTATTAAACGATGTTTCTCTTACCGTAAACCCCGGGCAATATGTCGCCATAGTAGGCAAGACCGGGTGCGGAAAATCTACGTTGCTACGGCTGTTACTTGGCTTTGAAACGCCCACCTTTGGCTCTGTTTATTACGACAACAAAGACATAAAAGACATAGATTTAAAATCTCTACGTAAAAACATAGGCACTGTAATGCAAAACGATAAACTTTTTATGGCCGATATTTATTCAAACATAATTATCTGCGCCCCTATGCTGAGTATTGAACGTGCTTGGGAGGCCGCAGAACTTGCGGGAATAGCAGAAGACATTAAACGTATGCCCATGGGTATGCACACCATGATTTCAGAAGGTTCGGGCGGAATTTCGGGCGGACAAAAACAAAGGCTCATCATCGCCCGTGCAATTGCCCCTAAACCAAACATACTTTTTTTCGACGAGGCAACCTCTGCCTTAGACAACATCACACAAAAAAAGGTTTCAGATTCCCTCGACGCCTTAAAATGCACACGGGTTGTTATTGCCCACCGTTTGTCTACCATTAAACACTGCGACAGAATAATAGTAATCGACAGCGGTAAAATTGTGGAAGACGGCACTTACGAAGAATTGCTGAAGCTAAACGGACATTTTACCGAACTTGTTAAAAGACAGATGACAGAACAAATTTAATCAAAAAAATATTATCCTTTTTTGAACAAGCTAACGTATAAATAAATGTAAGAAAAAACATTTTATAAAACAGAGGTGATATATTTTGGAAATAGGTAAAGAATTATTGACAGAAGCTAAAAAGTGCACAACAGCAAGCGAAATAGCTGAGTTGGCAACAAAAAACGGCATAACGATAAGCGAAGAAGAGGCAAACGAAATTTTTGAAAACTTCAACAAAACGGGTGAAATGAAAGACGACGAGCTTGATAATGTTGCGGGCGGCGGATGCGGTTCTACTCCGACAAAGTGTCCTAAATGCAAATCGGGCAACATAAGCAAAAAAAACGAACAATGCTTTACTCACTATCACTGCTATGCCTGCCAATACGACTGGCGTGCATTAAAAAGATAACAATAAAAGGAGAAATATCATGGAAATTAACAAAGAATTAATTGCAAAAGCCAAAGAATGTAAAACGGCGCAAGAACTGCTTAATTTAGCAGAAGAAAACGGCATTGAAATAAACGAAGAACAAGCAAACAGCTTGTTTGCACAGCTTAATAAAACCGGAGAAATATCGGAAGAAGAGCTTGAAAACACCGCAGGCGGAAAATGTGACGTTTTTCATCCACAATGCCCAAAATGCAAACAAAGGAACTTAACATTAATACACAAGGGTTCTGTCGAGTACAATCACTGCAAAACGTGCGGATACGAATGGAAAAGAATTTCTTATATTATATATTAGTAAACAAACTTTGGGGATTAGTATTTAAGCTACAGCATTTGGCAAAAGGAGAAATATCATGGAAATCAACAAAGAATTAATTGCAAAAGCTAAAGAATGTGAAACGGCGCAAGAACTGCTTAGTTTAGCAAAAGAAAACGGCATTGAAATGAACGAGGAACAAGCAAACAGCTTGTTTGCACAGCTTAATAAAACCGGAGAAATATCGGAAGAGGAGCTTGAGAACACAGCCGGCGGAAGATGCGACTTTTTATATGAACAATGTCCAAAATGCAGACAAAGGCACGTAATATTAAAGCACAAGGGCTCTGTTGCGTACTACCATTGCAAAATATGCGGATACGAATGGAACAAAAAATTCTTATAGTATACATCAGCAAACAAACTATGGTATCAGTATTTAAACCACAACATTTGGCAAAGAAGGAGAGTTATAATGGGAATCACAAAAGAATTAATTGAAAAGGCTAAAAAATGCGAAACGGTGCAAGAACTGCTTGCTTTGGCCAAAGAAAATGACATTGAAATGAACGAGGAACAGGCAAATAATTTGTTAATCGGGATGAAAAAAGCCGGCGAATTGTCTGATCGGGAATTAGACAATGTTTCGGGTGGTGGATGCGGTTCAATTCCAAACAAATGTCCGAAATGCCAATCTAAACATTTTACCCATACCGCAACAGCGGGTGTACTACATTATCATTGTAAAGATTGCGGTTACAAGTGGAATATTATGCTACTATAGCTCACTTAACCATTAATATATTCATTATTAAAATCTTATACCTTTTTGTTGTGGTGCTCGCATAAATAAGAATCCCACAACCAAAAGACTATTGCGAGGAGGATTACTATGAAAATCACAAAAGAATTGATAACAAAGGCTAAAGAATGTATGACAGCACAAGAACTGCTTGCTTTGGCTAAAGAAAACGATATAGAGCTAAACGAAGAACAAGCAGAAAAACTGTTAGCTAAACTTAATACTATCGGCGAAGTTTCAGATGAGGAATTAGACAATGTTGCGGGCGGCGGGTGCGATTATTTTAAAGCTAAATGTCCGAAATGTAAGTCTATGAACATAAAACAGGAAACCGACCAATTCATGTTTATCTTAACCTGCTTAGATTGTGGCTATAAATGGTCAGAATTCATGCTGACATAGTTACACATATAAACTTAATTAAAATTGTTATAATTGCGAATACAAGTGGGACATTATGTACACATCCACACAAGACACTTACGCATATAAATACGCATAAAAAACATGCAAGAAAAAAACTACGAGGAAAAAAATTATGATAAAAGAATTGATAGCAAAGGCTAAAGAATGTATGACAGCACAAGAACTGCTTGCTTTGGCTAAAGAAAACGATATAGAGCTAAACGAAGAACAAGCAGAAAAACTGTTAGCTAAACTTAATACTATCGGCGAAGTTTCAGACAATGAGTTAGACAATGTTGCGGGTGGCGGGTGCGATTCCTTTGTTGAAAAATGTCCTAAATGTAAATCTAAAAATTTAAGACATAAATTCAGCCGCAAATATGTTTATTTTCATTGCAACGATTGCGGATACGAATGGCATATATCCGGCTATATTTATTAACAACTTTGGGGGTATCTTGTTGTAATCTATTTGCTTGCGGACACCGATTTTAAGAACACGGCTGATAAATATCAAAAACAGGAAGTAGAGAAAATGAAATATATATTAAACGAAAACATAGCACTGCGCTCGTGGTGGCTTGTTCCCTATGCTTATTACATTAAAAATTCGGAAACTGCAAACGGTTTAAGTGAAGATGAATTTAATTTGCTTTTGCAGTGTGATGGCGAACACGACATCGAACACAACGAATTAATAGACACACTGATAGATAAATGGTTAATTAGCGAAGCAAAGCCCGGCCAAGTCCTCACAGAGTGGCAAAAACACAAAAACTGTGACAACCGGTATTTTCCTAAAATCAATTGGATGATAACCGGAAAATGCAACTATAATTGTCTGCATTGTTTCAATGCGGCGGACAACGCTCCGTTGATGGCCGAGTGGAGCTTAGAAGATGCCAACAAACTGCTCGACTCGGCTTGTGAATGTGGTATTAACGCTTTTACATTAACAGGTGGCGAACCCATGTTGCACAAAAATTTCTTCGATATTGTAGAAGGAATATATAAAAGGGGCATGTATTTAAACGAGCTTAACACAAACGGCCATTTTATAACGACAGAAACCCTGGGTAGGTTTAAAGAGATAGGCTGCAACCCTCTGATAAAAATATCTTTAGACGGTCTCACCCACCACGATTGGCTACGCAATAAAAAAGGTGCCGAAAAAACGGCATTGAACGCTATTAAATTAAGCTTAGAAATGGGGTTTGATGTAAAAGTACAAACTAACGTGCACAAGGGAAACATAGACACCCTTCTGCCGACCGCAAAGCTACTAAACGAAATGGGCGTTTCTCAGATGCGGATAATTCGTACTTCAGAGGCCCCGAGATGGGTGCAAAATGCGGGCGATGCCTGCCTGTCTTTTGAAGAATATTTCGATAGTATGACAGAGTTCTCAAGAGATTATTTACAGGCGGGTTGTGAAATGGACGTAGACATTTGGCAATTTATTACACTATTGCCGTACATGCAGGGCTACGCATTTCGTGCGGTTGCCTACAACGAAAACACGTACAGAGCAAGCAAACCTGTCTGTCCCGGCAACAGAGGAATGGTTGCGATTTCGGCAGACGGTGGAGTTAACCCTTGCAATCAGATGTCCGGGTTTTATGCAATGAAAGGCTGGCATTTGGGGAATGTGAAGGAAGACGGTTTAAAACCTTTATTGCAAAGCGGAGATTATTTAAACGAGGTTTGTACAACATTAGGAGACCTCCGCAAAGAAAATTCTAAGTGTGACAACTGCAAGTATTTTGTTTATTGCGCCGGGGGTTGCAGGGCAATCGGTGTTGCGCTAACAAACGAAAAAATGGGTTCGGATCTTTCTAAATGTGCTTTTTTTGAAAATGAATACTATAAGAAGGTTGAAAGCATTCTGAGTAGTTACAGAAATTTAACCCCTATTGACCCTAAGTTATAAGTTGTTTTTGAATTATTAATGGGGCAAACAACGTCACAACAAATAACCACCGGCTAAGCCGGTGGTTATTTTTTTTCATCATAAATTTTATTAATAATCGTTCGGATAACCCCAAAAGATACCCTAAACTTTTATTTGCATAAGCCTAATTTTTATAGGGTGCTAATTGCTCAACATCGAGCGCTTTTTCGGCGGCTATTAATATTGCTACAATGTCGCCCATTTTTTTTCGGTCGTCCGCCTCTATGCGCACCGTGACGGCCTGCTCCGTAACAGACTTTCTGACAAGCGCCCACCCATAACCGAAGTCTATCCGAATACCGTCTATCTTAGATAAACTGTATTTTTTGCCAAGCTCTTCCATTTTTTCTATGAGTGAATCTTGGTTTTCGTAACTCCACGGGATGCGAATATCAGGAGTAATTTCGGTTTTTTCTATTGTTGCGGCTATCTCAGAAAGCTTTTTTCCTGACTTGCAAACAATTTCTGCCATCTTCAAAGCGGCATAAATTCCATCGTCTTGCCCTAATTCTTCAAAGAAGAAATGTCCGCTTATCTCACCTGCCAACGCAGAATTATTTTCACGGTAGGTCCTTTTAATGAAAGCATGTCCGCTTCTCTCCATAATTGGTCTGCTGCCGAGTTTTTTTGTTTCCCTCGCAACGATAGATGAAGATTTCAGATCGTATACCACACTGCTCTTCTTGTCTTTTAAATATTCGCGTAACAATACAACCAAACTTTGCTCGCTCACTAAAATTTCGCCTTTATCGTCTACAAACACAACCCTGTCACCGTCACCGTCGAAAGCAACACCCATGTCTGCACCCACTTCCACAACCTTTTTCTGCAAATCGGTTAGGTTAGCATAAACCGCCGGGTTAGGATCTCTGTTCGGGAAAGTACCGTCCCAAT
>CAYJNC010000048.1:0-10046 GCA_964371185.1 uncultured Christensenellaceae bacterium | reverse complement strand
AACAAGGCGAAAGATGCGCCTGCACTTTGTTAGACGAAGTGAGCGTTTCTCAACCCACACTCTCCCATCATATGAAAATATTGGTGGAAAGCGGAATAGTAGTTTCGCACAAGTCGGGCAAATGGATTCACTATTCAATTAACAAGAACGGCTTGCAACACGCAATAGACTTACTAAAAAGCATATACGACTACCAACCAACGCATACAGAAGATTTATGCGAAAAATGTAGCTAAAAGGAAGAACACAATGAAACAAGTAAAACAATCGGGGATCAGTTTTTTTGAAAAGTACTTAACTATATGGGTAATAATCTGCATGGCAATCGGCATACTGATAGGGCAATTTTTACCGCAAATACCGCAATTTTTGGCACAATTTGAATATGCCAATGTGTCTGTACCCATCGCAATATTAATATGGCTCATGATATACCCAATGATGCTGAAGATAGATTTTAAGAGCGTCAAAAACGTTGGCAAAAAACCAAAGGGGCTTTTTGTCACCTGGATAGTTAACTGGCTTATTAAACCATTCACAATGTTTGGATTGGCTTCTTTATTCTTCTACGTGGTATTTAAAAATTTAATACCGCCGGAACTTGCAACAGACTACCTTGCAGGTGCAGTTTTATTGGGTGCCGCTCCTTGTACCGCCATGGTTTTTGTTTGGAGTTCACTAACAAAGGGAGACCCTGCCTACACCTTAGTTCAGGTTGCAACCAACGATTTAATCATATTGTTTGCCTTCGTTCCGATAGTTAAATTCTTGCTTGATGTCGGCAACGTAGACGTGCCACTCGAAACATTGTTCTTGTCTGTATTGCTGTTTGTTGTTATTCCTTTAACAGCCGGTGTGTTGTCTCGTTTGCTTATCACAAAGAAAAAAGGGGAAACTTATTTCAAAGAAAAATTTGTGCCTAAATTCAGCAACGTAACAATAATAGGGTTATTATTAACACTTATCATACTGTTCTCTTTCCAAGGACACGTAATAATAGACAACCCCTTGCACATTGCATTGATAGCCGTGCCGCTAATAATACAAACTTTCCTAATTTTCTTCATCGCATACTTTGTTTGCAAGGCATTGAAGTTGCCCTACAACATAGCCGCACCTGCCGGCATGATAGGCGCTTCAAACTTCTTCGAACTTTCGGTTGCGGTTGCAATATCTTTATTCGGCGCAAACTCGCCGGTTGCCTTAGCAACAATAGTAGGTGTGTTAGTAGAAGTACCCGTCATGCTTACATTGGTTAAGATTGCAAACAAGACACAAAACATGTTTCCAAAACCGCTAAAATTAAAATAAGGAGCTCACTTAATATGAATAACAAACCAAAAGTTGCTTTTGTATGCGTACACAACTCTTGCCGCTCGCAAATTGCGGAGGCCTTAGGAAAACACCTTGCTTCAGACGTTTTTGATTCCTATTCGGCAGGCACAGAGACAAAACCGCAGATTAATCAAGATGCCGTACGCATCATGAAAAAGGTTTATAACATCGACATGGAAGAAACCCAAACTTCTAAAGTACTTGCAGACATTCCCGATGTTGACGTTGTCATCACAATGGGTTGTAATGTAAACTGTCCGTTCCTTCCCTGCACTTTTCGTGAAGATTGGGGCCTCGAAGACCCCTCCGGTAAGCCGGACGAAGCTTTCTTAGAAGTTATTTCGACGATCGAAAAAAACATATTAGATTTAAAAGCAACAATACACGAAAAACTTGCAAAATAAAATTAGCAACAAAAAAAGGGCGATCAAAACCGGTCGCCCTTTTTATTATTAAATTATTTTCTGTCAAAAAATGGTGACTTGCCCGAAGAACATAGCGGTATACCCATCACAATTTTTATGTCTTGCGCAAATATTCCGAGTGAAACGGCGGCTTGACCTGCCGAAAACAACACGCGGTTGTCTATCCGAGCATCTGCCGCCTTGCTCACCGCCGAGCCGATGGCAATGCCTAAATCTAAGGGCGCATACACGCAAACCGAGTTGGTTTCATTACACCCTCTGCAATTTGTTTGGTTGCACAAACCACACATTTCGTTTAAACCACGCACGGCATAACTGCTTCCGATAAGCACGATTGCAGAACTCACACGCACGTTGCCCGCATCTCTGATGAAAAATGCCGCTCCGGTCTCGTGACCTAATCTTTCCATCTCGTCTGCGAGGGTGTCTTTTTCTTGGCCGTTCAGTATGCAAGTGGTTAGTTGGTCTATGCCCCTTGCCTTAGGTGCAGTTCGCACGGCAACACAAATTTCTTGCGCAACATTCATGATTGCGGCTTCTTCTGCCGCTTTAGCATCTATCCGCATAATACTATCGCTCTCCCATAAAAACTATTCTACTGTAACACTTTTTGCAAGGTTACGGGGTTTGTCTACGGCACAGCCTTTTTGCACAGACATATAGTAGGCAAACAATTGCAGCGGAACTATCGCCGTTATGGGTGCAACAAAATCTATTGTATCGGGTATGGAGATAACTTTGTCCGAATACTGTTTTGCTGTTTCCACGCAACTTTCTTGCGCAATCCCAAGAATAAGCGCGCCCCTTGTTGAAACTTCTTTAACGTTGCTTACACATTTTTCATTGAAATCTTATTGTGTCTAAAGTGCCACTACCAATGTGTTTTTTTCAATCAACGCTATTGTTCCGTGTTTAAGCTCTCCTGCGGATTAGGCCTCCGAATGAATATAACTGATTTCTTTTAGTTTAAGCGAACCTTCCATCGAAAGAGCGTAATCTAACCCTCTGCCAATATAGAATACGCTGTGTTCCATAATATGTTGTGCCGCAAATTTTTGCAGATCTTCTTTTTGATTAAGTATAGCCGCCACATTGTCAGATGTCTTTTGCATTTCGGCAACATAACTTAAATACACGTCTCTTTCTATCTTCTTTTTTGCATACGCAAGTTTAACACCAAACATCATCATAGACATAAGCTGTGTTGTATATGCCTTTGTAGACGCAACCGCAATTTCAAGCCCTGCCCGTGTGTATAAAACCGCATCTGCCTCTCTTGCGATGGTAGAACCTACCACATTGCAAATCGCCATAACAAAAGCCCCTTTGTCCTTGGCTTCTCGTAATGCCGCTATGGTGTCGGCCGTTTCTCCCGACTGGCTCACGACTATAACAAAATCGTCTTTATCTAAAATAGGGTCTTTATATCGAAATTCCGAGCCGATTTCTACATTCACCGGCACCCTTGCCATACGCTCTATAATATATTTTCCAACATAAGCCGCATGTGAAGCCGTTCCGCAGGCTATCATGGTGATTCTCTTAATCGCCGCCAAATCATCGTCGGTCAAATCAATTTCGTCCAAACAAATTTCGCCGTCTTTAACCCTCGGGTTTAGTGTGTCGGCAAGCGCCTTTGGTTGCTCTTCAATTTCTTTCATCATGAAATGATCATATCCCGATTTTTCCGCCTGAGAAATATCCCAATCGACAATAAACGGTTCTCTTAATATTATGTTTAAATCTTTGTCGTATAAAACAACCTTATCGGTACGAATTACCGCAAGTTCATCGTCCTCTAAAAAATAAACCGTTTTTGTGTGTTCTAAGATAGCCGGAATGTCTGATGCTATCAGGTTTTCACCTTCGCCCAAGCCAACCACAAGCGGACTGTCTTTTTTTATAGCAACAATTTCTTCCGGGAAATCTTCGCTTATTGCGCCGATAGCATAGCTACCTTCAAGCATCTTAGAGGCCTTTAATACCGCCGTTTTTAAATCGCCGTCTAAATAGTAGTTGATTAAATGTACAATAACTTCTGTGTCCGTTTCGGATACAAATGGTATGCCTTTTTTTTGCAACCAATTTTTTATCTGCATATAATTTTCAATTATGCCGTTATGCACGATGGCAATGTCTTTGCACGGACTAACATGCGGATGCGCATTTACTTGGCTCGGTTCACCATGAGTCGCCCAACGTGTGTGCCCGATACCAAGCGTTTTCGGTGCAAAATTCCCCTCAACTGCCTTTTCAAGTTCCGAAAGCTTACCTTTCTCTTTAATTATTTTCATCTTGCCGTCTTCGCCTAAATATGCGATTCCGGCGCTGTCATAACCTCTGTACTCTAACTTTTTCAACCCGTCTACCAAAACCGGTATGGCATCTTTTTTTCCGATATACCCTACAATTCCACACATAACACTCTCTCCTTTATTATTTCAATCTTGATTCTAACACTTTCGCCATAGCAACCGCTTGTTTCGTTATGCTATGATGATCCTTGCCTTCTATCATGACACGCACTAAAGGTTCTGTCCCCGAGGCTCGTATCAATACTCGCCCTTCACCCTTCATGGCTTTTTCTAATTTTTTAATTTCGTCTAATATCATTTCGTCTTCTTCATATAAATATTTCTTTTCGTCGTTTACGGTTGCATTAACAAGCACCTGCGGATAAATTTTAATCTGTTTTGCTAACGAAGACAAATGTTTACCCGTACGTTTCATTACAGACAACAATTGTACCCCCGATAATACACCGTCTCCGGTTGTGTTTCTGTCTAAGAATATAATATGACCGGATTGCTCTCCGCCCAAGTTGTAGCCACCTTGCAACATGCTTTCAAGCACATATCTATCGCCTACGTCCGATCGCAACATTGTTATTCCGTTTTCTTTCAACGAAATTTCCATACCGAGGTTACTCATAACCGTTGTAACCACCGTGTTTTTATTTAGTTTACCTTGTTTTTTCATGTCTAAGGCGCAAATAGAAATAATTTTGTCTCCATCTACTATATTACCGTGTTCGTCTACGGCTATCAACCTGTCTGCGTCACCGTCAAACGCAAGCCCTATGTCTGCACCCGATTCACACACCAACCTTGCCAACTGTTCGGGATGTGTTGAACCGCACATGTCGTTTATGTTGTTGCCGTCGGGCATGTTGTAGTATGAAATTACCTCTGCTCCAAGTTTTTTAAAGACCGCCGGCCCAACTTCGCTTGCCGCGCCGTTCGCACAGTCTAAGACCACTTTAAGTCCGCTTAAATCTACGTCTGTACTTTCTAATATATATTCAATGTATTCGGCAACCGCTTTTTCTATGCGGACACGTCTGCCTATTTTTACACCTGTCGGCATAGGCACTTCCTCGCAATTGTTTTCAACAAGCGTCTCTATTTTGTCCTCTATTTCGTCTGCCAATTTGTAACCGTTAGAATTGAAAAATTTAATGCCGTTATATTCAACTGTGTTGTGCGATGCCGATATCATTATGCCTGCATCATAATCCATATGACGTGTTAAGTATGCCACCGCCGAAGTAGGCAAAGTGCACGCAACAACGGCTTCCGCACCAACAGAACATATTCCCGCAACAAGAGCACTTTCTAACATGTCTCCCGAACCACGCGTATCTTTTCCTATCAATATTTTTGCACTGTGAACTTCGTCCGTTAAGCAGTATGCGCCCGCCCTTCCCAATCTAAAAGCAAGCTCTGCGGTCAGCTGCGAATTTGCTATGCCTCTAACCCCGTCTGTACCAAACATTCTGGCCATTTTATAAATCTCCCATCTTAGTTTCTACATAAATTTTAATAAATATTCTTCAATACCCGAAACAGCAACCGCACCGTCTGCCGCCGCCGTCACAATTTGTCGTAATTTTTTGGTACGCAAATCCCCGGCACAATAAACCCCGGGTATTTTAGTTTCGCAGTCTTCTCCTGCAATTATATAACTGTTTTCGTCTGTTTCTATTATATCTTTGATTAAATCGGTCTGCGGATTGTTGCCTATTGCCACAAAAACCCCTCTTACTTCTAAAGTTTTTTGCTCACCTGTTATTTTATTCTCAATGTCTATCCCTTCAACCGAAAACTTTCCGTTTATGCTTTTTGGAATGTAATTTAGCAATAACTCAATATTTTCCACTTCGGCCAACTTTTTAACCAACACTTTTTGCGCCCGAAATGCGTCTCTTCTGTGGATTAAATACACCTTTTTGCAGATGTTAGACAAATACAGCGCGTCTTCTACCGCCGTGTTGCCGCCGCCTACAACCGCAACCTCCGCGTCTTTGAAAAAAGCACCGTCACAAGTTGCACAATAAGATACACCGGCACCCATTTGTTCTTCTTCGCCGGGTATGCCAAGTTTCTTAGGCGTTGCTCCCATAGCCAAAACTATTGTTCTGCCCTCATATGTGTTTTTATGTGTTACTACTTTCTTAACCTCGCCCTCAAGCAAAAGTTCTTTTACGTCCTCGCTTACAATTTCGCCGCCTACATTTTGCGCTTGCACCTTCATGTTGTCGGCAAGAAGTGCCCCGGGAATTTCTTCTTTAAAACCGGGATAATTTTCTATTGTGTGGCTGATTGCCATTTGTCCGCCGGCAAAAGCACGTTCTATTGCCAACACGGAAAAACCTGCTCTCCCGGAATAAATTGCCGCGGCCATGCCTGCCGGCCCCGCTCCTACTATTATCACATCATATATCATAGTTATCACCTCTTACTTGTTGTTATTAACCTCTGATTTTTACATCATACATTTTAATAATACCATATCTGCACGAACAAAACAAAAAAAATCATTTGTTTTAAGGTAAAACAAATATATATACTCGACAAAAGAAAAAAATCCCTCATAATGAGGGATAAAATTATTTTGATTCTATCATTTGCCGTCGGCTATGTCTTGTATTCGTTTTCTCATCTTTTTAAGCGAACTTTTGTTTTCCAGCTTTAAAAACAGTTTTTTGAGAAGTATCTCTATCACCCACATAAGCAAGGGCATAACGGCGGTCGCAATCGCAAGTATAACCCACTGTTGCAAGGTTAACATCGCAATTCCGAAGAAGTCGGCCAGAACTGTCATGGCTACGACAAACACGGCTATTGTCGCCAACAATATGATTTTTCTGCCGATAGAGAACGGGCGGCTCACTTTTACAACTATCCACAAACCTGCCGCAGTCGCAAGCACTAAACTCATAGTTGCGATAACCGTGTCAGAGTAATTTAGAGAGCTTCCTAAGTTGTCTACGATTAAAATACTTAGTATGGCACACAACCCACCCGGTAAGGATTTTGCAAAAACATCAACCAAGAAATTCCCCTTGACTTGCGTGTTGTTCGGCTCTAATGCCAAGAAGAACGCCGGGAAACCTATTGTTATAAAACTTATGAGCGTAAATTGCAACGGCGAGAACGGATATCTGTTTAAAAGCAGTAATATCGATGCCACCGCAAGCAATATTGCATAAATGTTTTTTGTAATAAACAACGTTGCCACACGTTGAATGTTGTTAACCACTTTTCGCCCTTCGGCCACAACCTCCGGCATACGAGAAAAATTAGAGTCAAGCAACACCATTGTAGAAACATTCTTAGCCGCATCGCTACCCGATGCCATCGCAATGCTGCAATCCGCCTCTTTTAGTGCTAAAACATCGTTTACACCATCACCCGTCATGGCGACGGTATGACCATTCTCTTTTAGTGTGAGTATCATCTTTTTCTTTTGATCGGGGGTAACCCTTCCAAAAACAGTATGGTTTAATGTTGCCTCTGCAAGTTCTTCGTCTGTTTTTAAGATGGAGGCATCTATATATTTTTCTGCATTATGAACCCCTGCTTTTTTAGCAACTTCCATAACGGTTTTTGCATTGTCTCCCGAAATTATCTTTATGCCTACCCCTTGTTCGTAAAAATATCTGAGGGTAGAAGGCGCTTCTTGCCTAATTATGTCGGTAATTAGAATGAAAGCCAAAGGCTTCATGCCTTGTGGCACTTCGTTTTCGACCGATAAATTTTCACTGTGTGCCAAAACAAGTACCCTATTACCGGTTTTTGCATACGCATCCGCTTGCGACCGCAAACCCATATACGTGCCTTCTTCAAAAATAAACTCAAATGCACCAATCAAATATGTGCCTTCGTTTAAAAACGAGGCACCGCTGTATTTTCTTGCGGAAGAAAACGGAATAACACCGTGCAACTCTTTTGTTTGCCGCTCTCCAAAATATGCATTCAACGCATTTAATGTTGAATTGTCGTCGTTTAACACACTACACAAATTTGCAACGATTTCTGCATAATCGGCTTCGGCATCTATGGGCATAATGTCTGAAACGTGCATTTCTCCTTTTGTTATCGTGCCCGTTTTATCCAGACATAGCATATCTACACGTGCTAAGGTTTCTATGCAATATAGGTCTTGCACCAAGGTTTGTTTGTATGCCAAAATTATAGCACTGGTCGCTAAAGACATACTCGTCAGCAAGAACAACCCTTCGGGTATCATGCCTATCATAGACGAAACTGTTGCAAGTATGTTGCTTGAAATATCCATTTGGTGGACAAATGACTGCGACAAAAACATAAGCAAGCCCATCGGTATTACTATAAAACTTACGATTCTTAATATTTTATTTACAGACCTTTTAAGTTCCGACTGATGTTGTTTTGAAACTTTTACACCGCTCGATATTTTGTTGGCAAAGCTTTCTTCGCCCACACATTCTACCTGCACATAGGCACTTCCCGACACAACATAACTGCCCGAATATAAAAAGTCTCCCTCACGTTTTAAAATGCTGTCTGCCTCACCCGTGATTAAAGATTCGTTTACCTCTAAAACACCCTTTCGCACAATTCCGTCTGCGCTGATTTGGTTTCCGTTTTTCAGAAGCATTATGTCGTCTAACACCAACTCTGTGGCATTAATTGTTTTTTCGTCGCCTTCCCTCACAACCGTAACTTTAGTTGCAACCAACAACGAAAGTTTGTCTAAGGTTCGCTTAGAGGCGATTTCTTGAAATATACCTATTCCTAAATTTCCAAAAATTACTATCATGAAGGCTAAATCTCTGTAATACCCGGTAAGTATTACCAAAACTGCGAGCGCCGCATTCAAAATATTAAAAAAAGTCAGCAGGTTATCTTTTAAAATTCTACCGTAACTTTTTGTTTTGTTGTTTTTATATGTATTAGCTAACCCGTCTGCAATTCTTTTAGCCACTTGTTCTAAAGTCAGCCCCGTTGCACAATCGGGATTCAGTCTTGTTTGCTTTTCTTCGGTCATTACCATACCTACTTTTATATTTTAACAATATTATAACAAATTACTGCTTAAATTACCATGTTTTTATACATCTTGCAAAATCACTTGCATAAAACTTTATTTGTAGTGTAATGGGTTTTGTATTATAATATATTCATTAATATTAAAAAGGAGATTTATTATATGCCTACACCTTCTATTTTTATAGGGGCAGAACCCGAACAACTTGCAAAAACAGTCATTATGCCGGGAGACCCAAAGCGTGCAACTTTTATTGCAAACACCTACCTTGATTCACCCGAATTGGTGAGTGATATTCGTGGTATCCCCGTTTATACAGGTACATATAAAAACAAACGTTTAACCGTTATGGCAAGCGGAATGGGTATGCCTTCTATGGGAATTTACTCTCATGATTTATACGAATATTTTAATGTTGAAAACATTATCCGTGTGGGTACCGCAGGCGGTATTCATCCTGATTTACGCATAAGAGACATCGTAATCGGCCAAGCCTCTTGTACGGTTTCTAACTTTGTATATCAATTCCGTATGCCGGGAACTTACGCCCCGATAGCAGATTTCAATTTGCTTCGTGCCGCTGCAAATGAAGCCGAAAAAATGGGATTGAACTATAAGGTCGGCAACTTGTTTTGCTCAGACTTTTTCTACGACGATGCATTAAGCCTTGCCGACTGGCAAAAATTAGGTGTGCTTGCCGTGGAAATGGAAAGCGCCGCCCTCTACACAAATGCGGCACGTTTCGGAAAAAACGCTTTGTGTATCTGCACAATTTCCGACTGCCCGCTAAGAAGCGAATTTTCGACGGCCGGCGAATGCGAAACAACTTTTACTCAAATGATGGAGCTTGCTCTTGAAATAGCAGAATAAGTTTTTATCACACAACAATTAACAAGAAGCAAGCCTTACACAAATTAAGGTTTGCTTTTTTTGCATTTGCGGCAGACTAATTTGTCGGTACGGACAAAAACATCA
>CAYJNC010000047.1:0-10117 GCA_964371185.1 uncultured Christensenellaceae bacterium | reverse complement strand
TATATACGCAATAGACTCAAAAGTTTGTTCGTCCCTTTCAAACTGAAAACTAAACGAAACTGCCGGGCACTCACCTATTTTTATCTCTTGCATATTAGCAATGTTGGTTGCATTCAACCCCATTATCATCTCTTCAAAGAGCGAATCGGCCTCTTCTTTATAAATTGTTTGCCCTATTTCTCTCTCCTGAAACAACGCCAATAACAAGCCTTCCGAGCCGTCTCTGTATGGGTAATAATATACCCCCTCCTGATATTCCTCTGCTTCTTGTACCCGCCAATTATCCGGAACCTTGTATGTAACACCGCTTAAAGATTGCTCCGAATTAAAAGTTAAACTTTCCCAAGGATTACTGTTTGCATTGGTAAATACAATTGCAAGGATAATAATGAGTGCAGCCGCCGCTCCACCAAGTATTAAAATTGTTCTTTTGCTTATTTTAAAGTTCAATATTTTTTTCTTATAATTTTTTCCCATTATTTAATCCTTTCTTAGCCTCAAAAAATATTCATGTTTAGCTTAATACAACAAATAAACCGCAAATATATTCTAAAAAAGCTATTTAAATCATTAAAAATATGTTGTTTTCAATACTCTAATAAATATATATAAACTGCTCTGCCTAATTTAAACACATACGTATAATATTTTAAGCATATTTGTCATATAAAAAACGAACTCTTGTTTATTACAACTTTGTCTAAATTATTTTAACACATTTTTATAGTTCGCACAAATTTCAGTTGTCAAAAAAGTAGTAATTTTATAAAATTTTTTAATAAACTTATGGAATTGCAAATTATTTGTATGATATACTTAAATGGTATGTTGAGAAAGTTCGATTTATGAAATTTTGTCGAACGGGCTTGCGGTTTAAGGCAAAAAACGCAGCTTTAGCACCGCTAAGGCGAGGCTTTTTAACGCTAAAATGCAATTAAAGGCGATGAAATTGCGCAATTATGACTTTTTTCAACACACCCTTAAATTAAATAACATGAAAGGTGTGGTATGAAGATGCCAAATTCAAACAGAATAAAAATAATTTTGGAAATTCTAAATTCTGCCAACAAACCTATCAGCGCAACTGCGTTAGGGAGCCAATTATCTGTCAGCAGGCAAATAATTGTAGGCGATATTGCTTTGCTTAGGGCAATGGGCGAAAGCATTATTTCTACCCCCAGAGGTTACACAATAGAATTACCTTGCGAAAAAGAACATATCATCGCCTGTAAACACACAGACATAGAGCAAATGAAAGACGAATTATATACCATTGTTGATCACGAATGCGGCATTTTAGATGTAACCATAGACCATGCCATATACGGCCAAATCAGTGGCAAACTACATATTTATACTCGAGCGGATGTAGACGAGTTTATTCAACTGTTAGACGAACACTCGGCATTGCCGATAAGCAACCTAACCGACAACATTCACACTCATACTTTAAACTGCCTTTCCGATAAACATTTCGAAGATGTGAAGGCCGCTTTGGCAAAAAAGGGTATTTTACGTTATTAAAGTTGACATATCTGTCCAATGCTAATATAATGTATAAGGTGTCATGACACCTTATACATTAGTACCGTTGGAGGATATTTTAAATGATAGCACTATCACTTTTGTTTGTAGGGATAACACTTGTTTCAAACGGTGCCCTAACCCTAATGAACGTCGACAGAAAGAGCATTGCGCTTATGAACATCATAACGGCAATTGTTTTGGTCGGCGGTAATTTTGTTGCATTAACAAACGCACAGACCATGTTAGACTTTTCAAACGTTGGCGGTGGTTTCCTTTTTGGTTTCACCTACGCCATAATAGCCGCTAACCTACTCTTCGGTTTAGACGGCAAAGCAGCCGGAATGTTTTCTATTATGGTAAGCATTTTCGCCATTATAATGGGAATAGATGCCCTGCAAGCAGGAGATGTTCCCTTCGCCATATTATGGTTTGCTTGGGCATTTTTATGGTCCACCACTTTTATAGAAAACGTGCTCAAAAAACCGCTCGGCAAGTTTTTGCCGGTGTTGTGTATTTTAGAAGGTATATTTGCGGCATTCATACCCTCTATGCTCATGTTTTTTGAAATGTGGTAAGGAGGCATAACATGAAAAAAGCGCTGATTATTATTGATTACAACAACGATTTTGTAGCAGAGGACGGCAAGTTGACTTGCAGTAAGCCTGCTCAAGATTTAGACGAGAATATTGCTTTGTTGGTTAATGAATTTGCAAACAACGACGATTATATCGTTAACGCTTGCGACAACCACCCAAAAGAAAACAAATATTCACCGGAATACGGAATGTTTCCACCACATTGCCATACAGACTACGGCAAAAGCCTGTTCGGAAAAACCAAAATAGCGGTCGAAAATGTCAACAGTGACAACTACCTATATCTACCAAAAGAAAGATATTCTGCCTTTATCGGTACAAATTTAGATTTGAAATTAAAAGAAAGAGGCATCAAAGAGTTACACTTAGTCGGTGTTTGCACCGACATTTGTGTGTTGCATACCGCCATAGACGCATACAATTTAGGTTATAGCATATTCGTACATGTTGACGGTGTTGCAAGTTTTAACGACGCCGGCCACAAGGCAGCCCTTTCCCACTTCGAAAACGTACTTTTCGCAAAATTGGTTTAGTTAAAAATAACAATCTACTGTTCAATAAAGCAAGAACAAATAGTTGTTCTTGCTTTTTATTAGTTGTTTTTCCAAATAAGAACATGGCTTTTTATGTTGAATATAGATTAATCAAATCATACAAAGCCAAATTAATATCTTTCTCAATCAAAATAGATTGCTTAATTATTTCTTTTGCACAAACGGGTTCGTTTACGTCTATACTTGCAAAAACAGCTTGCTTATTATTATATGTCATTTCCCAAAAAGGATATTTAATAATAGACGGGGTGTTAAACCCTACTCCTAATTCTAAAAACAACGTTCTTTTTTGTTTGTTTTCCTCAATAAAATCTGTATACCTGTCAAGCGCCTTCTTCCAACCTTCGTCTTCTACAAAAGTGTTGTCCTTGCGTAAATTTGTTGTCATAGGTTCTCCGCATTTTTCGCAATAGGGAATCAACTCGGTCGGTATTTTAAAATCGTGTTGTCTTTTCACCATTTCGTAAACTAATTCCTTATTATCATATGTTTTATTATGACAGGGCACCGAACATTGAAACAAGCCGTAATCTCCCTGAGTGTAGAACAGCCTTTTCTTGTCAAAACCGGTTTTTTGAAAAATATGGTCTACATTTGTTGTAATAATAAAATAATTTCTGTTATCAACGAGCGCAAGCAAGTTTTTATATGTATCATTCAATTCCTGTTCATATCTATTATATAAGATGTGTCTGCTAAAATATGCCCAAAACTCTTCCAATGTTTTATGTGGAAAAAACGCAGCCGAATACATGTCATTTAAGCCGTATCTTTGAATATAATCCGGAAACAATTTTTTAAATCTATCACCGCCATAGGCAAGCCCCGCCGCCGCCGAAAGCCCTGCGCCCGCACCAATAATAATCGCCTGCGCATCGACAATTTGTTGCTTTAAATCAGCAATCTTGTCCGAGTAAGTTTCGGTATAATTTGTAATCTTCTTCTTTGAACACATTAAAAACCACCTCTATATCAACATTTTTTTGCATTTTCGTAACCGTATCTACCGCAATCTCGGCCGCCTTGTCGTTAGGGAAATGAAATTCACCCGTCGAAACACAACAAAACGCAATACTTTTTATCTTTTTGTCTATAGCAAGTTTCATGCAACTATAATACGCCTTTTGCAACAATTCGCAATCTTTTTTTGTTAGTTTACCATGAATATTCGGCCCTACCGTATGGATAACAAAATCGCAGGGCAAATTGTATGCACCTGTTATTTTAGCATCACCCACGTCCTCTTCATGTCCTTGATTTTTTATAATATCATAACATTCTCCCCTAAGCTGCAACCCTGCCAAAGAATGTATCGCATTGTCTATGCAACCATGGCAAGGTATAAAACAACCAAGCAATGCCGAATTAGCGGCATTAACTATCGCCCCTACTTGAAGCGTTGTGATGTCACCTTTCCACAGGTACTGCTTGTTGTTATTTTGCAAAGGTTTTAGATCACACAAAGCAACTGTGCCTTTTTCCTCTACTTGCGCACTTAAAACTTCGTCTTGTAAAGCTATGAATTTTTCGTCTAACGAGGTAGGTTCTCTGACATTCATAAGTGAACGTAACAGTCGTGATTGTTCTTCTTCGGTTTTAGCGAATTGTTTTGCACTTTCTTTGTATCGCGGCATTTCTTGTAGTAAAATACTGTTTAACAGTAATATTTTTTCTAAATTATTCATACGTCCACCCATTTTACATATTGATTTATGGGTGTGTTGAGAAAGTCCGATTTATGAAATTATGGCTTTTTTCAACACGTCCATTAATATATTTTGCTGTAGCTTTTTAGCTTAAAGTTTATAATATATTCGCATGTCACCACATTCGTTGTATATTATTTCGGCTTCAACATCAAACACATTCTTTATGGTTTTCACATTTAAGACTTCATCGGGGGTTCCGCTGAACATAACCCTACCGTCTTTAAGTGCATAAATACGGTCGCAATACATTGCGGCTATGTTTAAGTCATGTATTGCCGAAATTACAGTTTTGTCTAAACCTTTAACAATTCTCATTATATCTAACTGATGTTTAATGTCAAGATGGTTTGTTGGTTCGTCTAAGATTAAACACGGCGTGTTTTGTGCAAGCGCCCTTGCCAACACAACCCTTTGTGCTTCTCCACCCGAAAGTGTGGTATAATTTCTGTCGGCAAAATCCGATAACCCAACGGCTTTAAGCGCCCGACGCACAAGTTCATAATCTTTTTTGTCGTATCTTTGCATACTTTTCTTATGCGGCGCCCTCCCCATCAAAACAACTTCTTCTACCGTAAAATCAAAGCTGTAATAATTATGTTGGGCAACGACCGAAATTTTCTTGGCCGATTCTTTTAACGAATGCTTGTTCAAATTTTTTTCATCTAAATAAACAGCCCCCGACGTTGGTTTTAACACCCTGTAAACTGTTTTTAGCAGCGTACTCTTACCGCTTCCGTTAGGGCCGATTATTCCGATAAATTCATTGCTTTTTGATGCAAAATCAATGTTTTCCACTATTTTATTTCCGTCTATAATAACGCTTAAGTCTTTGCCGAAAACCTCCACTATTTTGTTCCCCCAAACCCATACTTTTTAACAATAATGAGGTAAATAAAAATCGGGGCGCCAACCATCGCAGTTATAATTCCGACAGGAATTTCATTTCCCGGTAAAATCACCCTGCACAGCACGTCTGCCCAAACCATAAATATACTGCCGACAAGTGCACAAAGCGGAATCAGCTTTGAATAGTCCGTACCGAATATCATGCGGATAACATGCGGAACAATAAGCCCCACAAAACCTATCATACCGGCTTTATAAACGGTGAACCCTACCATAACAGAACATACAAGCATATAAATTATTCGATTTCTTTGTAAATTCACCCCTAATGTGACTGCCGTTTCGTCTCCGAGCAACATTAAATTAAGTGTCCTGCTTTGTGTTGTGAAAAAAACCGTTCCTATCACCGCTACACCCATGATTATAGCATTACTCGCAGAGTCTGCACCACCCAATCCACCCATTGACCAATGAACAACCGCAACCGCAGATGCATCGTTTAGCATTAGAATTGCAAAATTTGCAACCGCAGAGCAAACCGCACTGAACGCAACCCCCGTTAGGATTAGTTTAACGGCACCTGCCTTTGCACCAACGTTTGACACCATCATTACGCCAACGGAAACCACAAACGAGCCGACAAAAGCCATAACCCCCATTGCACTGCCAAAAAGCGCACCGCCTATTCCTAAGGCAAGCGCCAAGGTAGCCCCTAAGTATCCTCCGGACGAAATCCCAAGGATATACGGGTCTGCTATCGGGTTTTTAACAACGGCTTGGGTTACCGCACCTCCAACCGAAAGCGCTATGCCCACCGCTACCGCCAAAACAAGCCTGGGTAAGCGAATAAACATGACAACATCATAAATATTTCCGCTACCCAATGTTTGTGCATCGCCAATGCCAAATAACTCGTGCAGTAAAACAGAGTAAACATCGCTTGCAGGAATAGAAGTGCTTCCAAACCCCAATGCCAAAACAAGCGAAACTATCAAAGCAACAAACAAACCTATCAAAACCATAGGGTATATGGCCTTATTTTTGCTGTTCAGTAACACATTGCCCATTAAAAACTCCTATTCGCCATACATTCCTTGCGAAAACACTTTTAATCCGTCTATTGTGCGTACACCACTCGCATACATGTCGCCCAACATAATAGGATATACATTACCATTTGCAATTGCATTTACAGAAGAAAATGCCGGGTCATCTAAAAAGAAATTCATCTGCGCGTCCATCACTTCTTGCGCACTGTTTGCGTCGTTAGGCAAGTATACAACAAACATCACATCGGGGTTTGCCGAAACCACGTCTTCTTTTCCTATTGTCCGTGCAGAAGGTGTCACAATTTCGCCGCCCAAAGCTTCTACCATGTTTCCGGCAAGCGAAGTTGTGTCGTAGTTATATATTTCACCTTCCATAGGTTCTACAACCGCAACACTGATCTTATCGCCTTCGGGAATACTCGCAAGAGTATTTTCTATTTCCGATTTCATTTCGTCAACTATTTCTTGCGCCTTGTCTTCAACATCGAATATTTTCCCCAAGTTAGTAATGTCTGCATATTCGTTTTCGAGCGTTCTTTCATAATCTCCGATTCTTGTGTTTGTGTTAATATATGTATTGATATCTTTTTCTATCCAATAATCCACATCGCCGAGTTTTGCGTCGGCGAAATTTGAACCCCAGGTTAGGATCATGTCAGGGTCAAGCATTGTGATGTATTCTTTATCGGGATAATAAACATCGTCTATATAGTTTAATGTTGAGAAATCTTCTTCAAGCTCGCTATCAACGGGATTATCTAATCTAAACGCCGCCACAACATTTTCAGCAAGCCCTAAACGCAACATCGTTTCTACACTACCCTGGTATACGGCAACAACTTTTTCCGGCGCCTTTTCATACACGGTTTCAACCGGCTCACCCGCATAATCATATGTGATTATACTAACCGGATAGTGCGAATCTTCTTTTGCTTGAACTTCGTTTTCGCTTTGTATAATCTCTTTAATTTCGACTTGGTCAACCGAACAACCGGCAACAAACATAGCCGCCACCAACAGCATTACTAATATTTTTTTCATCTTTAACCTTCCAACATACGCACGCAAATTTCTTTTAAAATCTGCTCTAACTTGTCTGCACTTCTACCCAAAATTCTAACGGCAACATCGCCGAACGCGGTGTCGCTCACACCAAACTCTATGTCTTCATTTAAACCGTTAAGATAATCTCTAATAATAGAAACACACCTTACGCCATCATCAAAATTACATATAACCTGGCTTGCTAAATGAGTATATCCTTCATACATCAAAAGCCCGGAAATTTCTTGCTTTTTGGGTTCAAAATACGCATTATCTTTATATATGATAGTATCATCACAATATATGTCTACCGCATTTTTATAATATTCATATAAAAAACTTTCTCCCGAATGCACCCTTCCCGATGTAAGCACTTCACAATAGATTAATTTTGAAGTTTTATCTTCTAAATTAACTTTTGCATTGCTGACAAAAGCCGAATCTTCAAACGGTATTGTCGGCTGAGGCATATATATCAACGTTGCTCCGCTTGCTACTTCAATAGCGGCCTTCCTTTTCGCCTCGCCTTCATTCATCTTATGAATTTTTTCATAAGATTGGGAAGAAATTTCAACGTTGCAATCCTTGCCGACGCTAATTTCTATTTCCTGTCTGTCCCCTGCCATTATGCCGGCAGAAGAAGACATTATCATGGTGTTCAAAAAACCACGCTCTTTTTTAAACGGCTTTATAATCTTAAACGGCGATGTAAAAAAACTGTCTTTCATAACCGTCTGCCCATTTGAAAATTCAAAGCGCAGTTTTACAACCGATGTTTGCTTATAATTGTTTTCCAACTCTACATTCCCTCAAAAAGCACATCTTTTTTTATCCATTCGATAACCTTATCAACACCTACATCGCCACGAATGTTGGTCTGCAAAAACGGTCGCTCGCCACGCATTTTTTTTGCATCACTTGCCATAACTTCAAGGCTTGCGCCAACATAGGGAGCAAGGTCTATTTTGTTGATAAGAAGCAAATCTGACCTTGTTATTCCCGGGCCGCCTTTTCTTGGAATTTTTTCACCTTCCGCAACGTCTATAACAAATATAGTAGCATCGACAAGTTCGGGGCTAAAAGTTGCGGAAAGGTTGTCTCCGCCGCTTTCGACAAATATTATTTCCACATCGGAAAATCTCTCCGCCAATTCTTCTATCGCCTCTAAATTCATTGAAGCATCTTCACGAATGGCAGTATGCGGACAACCGCCCGTCTCTACCCCCATAATTCTCTCTACCGGAAGCACGCTGTTTTTTGCCAAAAATTCGGCATCTTCTTTCGTATATATATCATTTGTAACAACACAAATGCTGTATTCTCCGCTTAATTTTCTTGTTAAACACTCTATAAGTGCCGTCTTTCCCGAACCAACCGGGCCGGCAACCCCAATTTTTACATAAGACATAATTTTTCTCCTTTATTAAGACATGTAGAGCCTTGAATATAACACTTCGTGTTGCATACACCGTATATCATAACCCGGCATACTTCTCCCTAAGGCATCTTCGTCTAATTTTTGTACTTCCTGAATAAATATTTCAAACTGTCCTTTTAGTTCTACAAGAATTTTTTGCCCTTGAGTCTGGCTTAACGGAACCGTTTTAACACTGTTCGTTACCATCGCCGAACTTGTAGCATATGTATAGAACGAAAGCGCAAGCTCTTTTGCAACACCCACCGCCTTGCAAAAAACTCAGTATGCAACATTGTGATTCGGAGATTTTGAAACTTTAACATACTCTTCAAAGCACGGTTCGCTAAATTCCATTTCGGACGTACCCACAATTTTAACAAACCTCGAACCCAACTTTAAACTTGCACTCCGTATTTCTCGCGGCACTTTAATCGCCTCTAAGGTTTTATCGAGTTTTACAAGCTTTTTAGTGTCATTTGCATAGTCGTAGGCAAGCGAAACAGCAAGTAAATCTGTGTATAAAAACGCATTCTGCAAGTTTCTTTCAATATACATTTTTGCGCTTTTTGCGTCTGTTATGATTTCTTTTTGGATATAGGTTTCAAGCCCATAAGACTGGGTGTAACCGCCTATCGGAAACACCGAGTCGTTAACCTGCATCAGCAAAAATAATTTGTTTTCCATAATTAATTTGTATGCCCTTTTTCGTTAGAATTTTCGTTTTCATGCACATGCCCATGCGTTAGCGTACAATCGTGAGAATGCTCGTGAGAATGTCCCGAGTTATCCCCGTGGCTATGGCTGTGAGAATGCGATAATTTATAACTGTGAGAATGTGGTTTTTCATAAAAATCACCCGCTACCTTGCCGTTTTTTCCGTCGTATCCGCCGTCGTCATGGCTATGGCTATGTCCTCCGCTCGCAGAAGAAATTGCATTTTCTTGCGTTAGTTTAACCATTCCCACACGTACTTTGACCCCTAATTTTTCAAGCATAAATTGCACGGGTTTTTCATACGGAGTATAAAACTGCGTGTGTGTTTCTCCTTTATAAAAAGGTGCATGTCTGTTGCCTATTTCGTAGCAAACTTTCGCCATCATATCGGGCGTTGTGTCTATCACCAATGCTTCTGTCAAGGCTACTTCAACAACAATTGCCACGCCATTTAAAACCGCCAAAACATCGCCATCGCCAAGCCCTTTTTTTGCGTCTTCCGTGCTTAAACGTATACCCATTTTTTCGCCGTTTTTAAGTGTCTTCTTTATTATTCTCTTATGGCACTCATGCCATTCAATAAAAACGCTCTCTACGCTATCATGTGCGACATCTTCAATTTTCCCCAGAATTTTTTCAACTAACAAAATTTCTTCCTTTC
>CAYJNC010000046.1:0-10649 GCA_964371185.1 uncultured Christensenellaceae bacterium | reverse complement strand
CAGGTTTTAGGACAGAGTCTTAAAATATCCTTATTCTTTTAAAAAGGATTTTCGCTCGGATACGGCAAAGACTTAGGCCTGTTGTAATCTATTTCGTTTGTTTCAACGCCCAAATAGCGGAACACTTCATATAAGGCCTTACCAAAATGTCCGAACGCAACCGCACCATGATGCGGATAATTTTTTTCTATCAACACATTACGGTAAAAACGTCCCATTTCCGATATTGCAACAACGCCTATGCCACCAAAAGATTTTGTGCGCACGTCGAGCACTTCGCCTTGTGCAATGTATGCACGCAAAACGCTGTCAGCCGTGCTTTGCAAACGGAAAAACGTTATCTTGCCCGGTAAAATATCACCCTCAAGAGTTCCTTGTGTCACCTCTTCGGGAAGATTACGAGCCATAATAAGTTGATATTTCATTTCGCAGAACGCAAGTTTATCTACCGCAGTGTTTCCGCAGTGGAAGCCCATGAACACGTCTCTTTCCGTGTAATCATACTTATTTGCTATTTCGCTGTCATACATGTCTTTTGGTACAGTGTTGTTGATGTCTAACAGTGTAACGGTATCTTGCGACACTATCGTCCCGATGTATTCGCTTAATGCACCGTATATATCTACCTCGCAAGAAACAGGTATGCCTTTAGCCGTTAGCCTCCCGTTTACATAGCAAGGAACAAAACCAAATTGCGTTTGGAACGCCGGCCAACATTTACCTGCAATAGCAATATAATCCCTCTCACCCTTATGAGACTCTACCCAGTCAAGAAGGGTTATTTCGTATTGAGCCAGCTTGCTCAACACTTCGGGCTTTTTGTTGCCTGTGCCGAGTTCTGCTTCCATTTCGGCAACCACGCCGGCAATCCGCGAATCACCCTCGTGTTTTTTAAATGATTCAAACAAATCGAGTTCGGAATTTTCTTCTATTTCAACACCCAAGTCATATAGCCTTTTTATGGGAGCATTACATGCTAAAAAGTCTTGCGGTCTTGGCCCGAACGAAATTATTTTTAATTTTCTTACGGCAACAATTGCTGTCGCAACAGGTGCAAATTCACCTATCATCTGCGCAACTTCTTTTGCCGTGCCAACCGGATATTCCGGTATATACGCTGTTAGATTACGTAATTTTAGGTTGTAACTTGCGTTAAGCATACCGCAATATGCGTCACCCCTGCCACTTATTAGGTTGTCACCCGTCTCTTCTGCCGCCGCTACCACCATGCAAGGGCCATCGAAATATTTAACAAGCAAAGTTTCCGATGTTTCGGGGCCGAAATTGCCTAAAAACACCACTAAGGCATTACAATTTTGTGCATTAACGTCGTTTAGTGCCTTGCGCATGTCTGCTTCACTTTCAACGACCGTAGGACATTCGTAGATCTCTTTGCCCATCGCAGTGTACTCCGCAACAACTGCCTCTCTGCGACTTTTAGAAAGCTCCATAGGGAAACAGTCTCTGCTTACTGCTACTATCCCCAGTTTTAGCTTTGGTGCATTGTTCATCTTTGTATCCTCCTATTTTTTTGATAATAATTTGCATAGATTAACCCACCTACGCATTTAGCTTATACGTATTAATATGTTATGTTTATTATTATAATACTTTTCTGCGTATTTTTAAACACAAAAATGCAAAAAAAGCAGACACATTTTTATTAATGCCTGCCCTTTTAAGATAATTTTAACCTATTATACGCAAAATTCTATTTTCTTGCTTCTGCAACAGCCGCAATAAGTTCTTTACCTATGCGAACAATGCTTTCATAGTCGCCTGTTTTTGCGCCTGCCGTAAGGTCTCCGCCGGCACCAACCGCAACTGCACCTGCAGCAATCCACTCTGCCGCATTTTCAACGCTAACACCACCGGTAGGCATCATGTCTGCTTGAGGCAACGGTCCTTTAAACGCTTTGATAATTTTTGGTCCGAACAAATTTCCCGGGAATACTTTTACGATGTCTGCGCCTGCTTCTAAACAGCTTGCAACTTCACGAATTGTCATTGCACCCGGCATACAAGCCACTTGATAACGCATACAAGTCTTAACTGTCTCTACGTCTAAATAAGGGCTTACAACAAATTTTGCACCTGCAAGAATCGCCGCACGAGCAGTTTCCGAATCAAGAACCGTGCCTGCACCTGTCAAAACTTGTTCCGGCGAGTATGTTGAAGCAACTTTTTCAATTAGTTTTAAAGCGCCCGGCACCGTGAATGTAATTTCTATGCCAACAATGCCTGCCTCTATACAACTATCTATTATTCTCATAGCCTGTTCTTCATTGTCACCACGCACAACAGCAATTACACCACAATCTTTTAATCTGGTTATTACTTCTTGTTTTTTCATAATTTTTCCTCTTTCAATTATTTATTTAAGATATACTTGCAATCTTTTCCCGACAAAACATCTATACAATTTTGTACCGCCATAGTGCCCATGCCTTCAACAGCCTCTGAAGTGTGTGCACCGGTGTGAGGTGTGAATATCACACGAGCCAAACCTTTAAGCGGCGAATTTATCAGCGGTTCTTCTTCGAATGCGTCTAAACCCAATCCCGACAATTTTCCGCTTTTAACAGCCTGCGCCGCAGCATCTTCGTCTATCAAACCACCGCGAGCCGTGTTAATGATTGCCGCACCGTCTTTCATTTTTGAAATTCTGTCTGCGTTTATCATGTGTCTTGTGTTGTCGTTCAACGGAACATGGAGCGTTATAAAATCGCTTGTTTGCAACACTTCGTCTAAGGTTAATTTACCGATGTTGTTTTCTTTTGCAAATTCTTCATCGAAATAGGGGTCAAAAGCATTTACCTTCATACCAAAAGCAATCGCACGTGTTGCAATGTTTTTGCCAATCGCACCCATGCCTACTATGCCTAAAGTTTTATTTCTGAGCTCTATCCCTTCCGAGCGAACCCACTCGCCTTTTTCCACTGTTGCATGCAACATGGGAATGTTTCGAGCCACGTTTAACATAAGCGCAAACGCAAGTTCTGCAACTGCTACAGAATTTGTGCCGGGTGTGTTAGTTACTTTGATTCCTTTTTTAGTACAAGCCGGAATGTCTACCCTGTCGGTGCCTGCGCCGTAGCGAGATATCATCTTGAGGGTGTCGGGGGCATTATTTATAACTTCTTCTGTAATATAATCTACGCCTGCAATATACCCGTCTACGCCTTTTAACATTTCGATTAATTGTTCGGGTTGTAACGGTTTGCCTGTCTCGTTGTAAACTACTTCGTCTGCAAATGCCTCTATTGTCTTCTTGGCTTCTGCATTAACCGGTTTTAAAAAAGAGGTTGGTGTTACCAATATTTTCATTGCTTTCTCCTTTTAGTTTGTAGTGCGATGCAGAACATAAAAATGCTTTGCACCGCACAAACTGTTTACTTATTTCCATTTTGGGTTGTCTATTATTTCTACCTTACCGTCTTTTTCTACGATAAGTTTTCTGTAACCCTTTGTCTCGATTGTGCCGTAATCATGGCCTGCATCTCCTCTGAACACAAAGAATGTGCGTAACGGAGTGTCTTTGCTTGTATTTACCGTACGGTGAGCATAACGGCTGGGAACGTAAACCATTTCACCGGCTGTTATTTTTTGTGCCGACCAATCACCCTCCGGGCTTTCAAGCAACATATAACCTTCGCCTTCTAAACAGTAATAAACCTCTGCCGTTTCAAGAATTGTGTGGAAATGGCCTTTTGTCATGTAATATTCATTGCCCACTTTGCCGGGATATGTGATGCTAATGCCAAACGCTAAATCTGATTCCTTGTCGGGTGCACCCATTTCGTGAAACTCATATACCAAGGCATCGTCCTCAGCTACCGCTTTGTCAAATGCATCTTGATCTGCAAACATGCCGTCCATGTTGCTTAAAAAGCGTTTTGTTGTAGGTTGCTTTTCAGACATACCTGTTTTTAAATCGTAATCTATTGTGAACCCTTGTACCCAGTTAAAATTGGGGTTTGTTTGTGTAGACATAATGCTTATCTCCTCTTTCTTATTTGCTAAACTTAGCGGCAATCTTGTCTAAATTATTTAATATTTCGCCTTCGATGGGTGTGTCAAAAACTTCTGCAATAACTTGTGTCCACCCATGTACAAAGTATATCCAACCGTCTTCAACCGTTAAGTTACGGTCTGCTTGTTGCTCTAAAGCTTGGTGCATAAAGCGCAAATCACCACGGTAGTTGATTTCCCAAACAAGTCCGTTTTTCGGGAAAAGCGCATCGTCTGTTAAAGGACTGCCCGGTCTGTCTTTGCCTAAACCTGTCGCATTAATTACCAATGAACCTTCCGGCATTTTTGCCATAACTTCGTCGTTTTGTCCAACTTCGGGAGTCATGAAATATGCAAACTCTATGCCGAACGGATCTAACTTAGCGTTGATCTCTTCAATTTCTTTTAATCTGGGCTTAGATCTGTTTGCAACATAAATTTTTGCCGGATAGTTTCCTGCGAAATCTTCTCTCATAAAATATGAACACATAGAAATAGCAGAACCGCCTGCACCCATTATTAACACGCCTGCTTCGGGATTGTTTTTCCAATAATCTTTGGGTACAAAGTTTTCAAGAGCAAGGCCGGACGAAATTGGGTCTTTTGCGTGTCCGCATAGTTTATCTCCACGTTTTGATATAGAAGACAATTCGCTAAACATAACGGCATACGGATCAAGATAATCGAAATACTGTTTCGCTGCGTTGTAAATATCTATTTTATGTGTTGTTACAAGAGCTCCCATAGAAAGAGGATCTTCTTTGATAAATTTAACCACATCTTCATACTCTTGTGCATCTGCATGGATTGCAATATCAATACCTTTTAACACGGTATTCTTTAATCCTAACGCTTCTGCCCATTCGGGAAATACCTTCATGATAGAAGAACTTCCTGTTGTTACCCCAATAAAATACATTGTTGGCTGTGTAGCCGGTTCATACTTTGCCATTTTCTTATCTCCTTTTTATTTATAAATATTAATAATATTTATTTTTGTATTAATAAAACAACACTTTTATTATATATAATCAGTATGACATCGCAAGCGCCTTTCTTGGGTTTTGCACTGTCATAGATTTTATTTGTTCGCTTGTAATTCCATTCGCCTCCATATATGGAATGAATTTTTTCAGAATGTAATCAAGCCCCATATCTGCGCCGTAATTGCGTAGTCTTGCCCTTGTTGTGTCGAGAGAAAGCAATATCTTTTCGCAATATCCCGCTTCTATCATTTTTACTATTAATTTCAATTCGTCTTCGTCGCTATGATATTTATCACGAGCTATGGTGTCGTACTCTAAATATACACCGGTTGTGAAGACGTCTACATGATAGTTTTCATCGTATTTTGCTCTGTCTAAATGAGCAATCCAAATCTTGTCTGCAACTACCCCTGAGTTTAAATAAAACTCAACCACTTCTTTTGCGTCCGCACCTTGTTCAATATGGCACATTAAAGGTGCTCCCGTCCTCTTCTGAGCCTCTGCCGCCGCCGTATGCAACTTTTCGTAGGTCTTGTCGGCCTTAATTCCACCAACATCTACAGCCGTCTTAATAAGCCCCGCACAAGCCGCAATTTGCGCCGCACCGGATTTTTTAGACGATAGCATACCTTTTTTTATCTCTCTTTCGTATAAATCCGCAATCTCTTCTTCGGGTTTATTGAATATATAACTGTCGTCGTAGTAAAACACCGTCTTATGAAAACCCGTAGACGCAATTATGCTAACATCCGACTTTTTTGAAGCTTCAACCAACCACTCTGCCATTCTTCCCGCCAAAACCGGCTGGGCATCTACGATGGCACTGCCTCCCGCCTTTTTAAATGAGACGAGTTCTTTTGTCGACTTGTCTAAATCATCGATAAGCAAAACCGGAGCAACTTCGGCACTCTTGTCCTGTTCGATAAACAAATGTTCATGACACTGGGTATGCCCGATTTCGGAAATATCCACATCACCTAATACCGTTCTGATAAAGTCCATGTTTTTCCTTTCTTAAAATAGTAATATATTCTTAATGCCAACATCGTTTTTTTTGTTTTCAAACGCTGTAAGCACTTCGTCTATTCCATATTCGCCCGTAATTGTTTTATCTACCGGCAAATACCCTTGCGCCATTAATTCTAAGGTTTTTCTGAAATGCTCCTTTGAATATCCGGCCACTCCGGTAAGCACGAGCTCTTTTTCACATACTGTTTTTGCGTCTATCGACACATCATCATTATGGCCAAACTCTGCAACGCACACCCTACCCAAAAAGCCCATTAACGAAAACAAACTATTTTGTGTTGCATTTGTTTTTTCGGTTATCACAGCAACATCTGCACCGTTTCCGTTTGTTATATGTGCCACATACTCTGCCAAATCACTTCCGTGATACGGTTTTGCATCGGGTACTATTTTAATAGCCTCGCCCAACTTACTTTTTGAAGAATCGGTTATTATCACTTTTGACACGCCCAACAGTTTTAGCAACATGGCATACATTATGCCCAACAAACCTGCTCCTACTATCAAGGCAACGTCACCCGGTGCGACTCGCAATTTTAGTGCGCCATTATATGCAGACGATAGTTGTGTGTTAAGTGCCGCCATTGCCGGTGTAACACCTTTTGGCAACAATATCAAACTTCCCGATTGCACAGCATTTTTGGGCACTGCCACATACTCTGCCATGCCTCCGTCTACGTCTACTCCGAATGTCTTATATGAATCACACAGATGATTTCGACCGGACGCACAACAACCGCATATTCCACAACCAAAAGCAGGCGCTACCGCTACTTTCATGCCTTCTTTATAATTATCAACGTTTGAACCGACTTTTGCAACCGTTCCGGCAAACTCGTGCCCTAAGGTTAACGTATTTCGCACATTTGCATTTGTTTGTCCGTTTTGCAACATTTTTATGTCTGCATCGCAAACTGCCGCAACGTCTGTTCTGATGAGTATTTCGCTTTCGTTTATCGTGGGGATAGGTATTTCTACCATACGGATATCATTTTTACCGAATAATCTTAATGCTTTCATAAAATATCCCCACTTTTTAGTTCTTCGTTTTTTTGTGCAGAGCATAAAAAAACCACCATTTATACTATGGTAGAATTCTGTTGTATTACCGATACGTTGTTTTTGCTTTTTATGTGCAAACATAAAAAATCCTCGTAAAAACCCCATATAATATGTAATACTTTTTCCATTAATATTGAGGGAACAAATTTTACAGAAATGTATAATACAAGTTTATCAAAAGCTTCGGCTTTTGTGTTAAACGGCTTTTTATTTACGTATGCAACAAAACTATTCATATTTCCCCTCCTATTGTTTTTATTATATATTAATTATTATTATTTTTCAATATCATAATTTTGTTTTCTTTTCCATATTTAACTGTATTATATTGCTTTTTTATTGACACAAACAGCTAAATTATTTATTATCATATCATAAACAATGAAAAAGGTAATAATATATATGAATAATTTTTCCGATTACGCAAAGGACACAAATATTGTTCTCAACCCAGAAGGAGATTTTTACTCTGTCTGTGACCGTGCAATAAACTTAGGAGCACGTGCACTTTTTTCACCACCTTGCTTTTTGCCTTTGCTTCTTAAACAAACCAAAAACACCGCCGTAAAGGCCGGTGCTCTAATAAACTACCCCTTCGGATTCGATTTAACTTCGGTACGGGTATATTCGGCAAAACAGGCCGAGCTTTTAGGTGCACAAGAAATTGTTGTTGCGGTTAATTCGCTTGCCGCAAATGATTTGTCTGCTATGCAAAACGACATCCAAACCATATGCCAAAATGTCGGCATTCCTGTTTTCGCCTTGTTAAACGTCAATTTTTTCCCAACAGAAATAATAATCGAAGCCTTAACACGTTTAGCACAAACAAAATTATCTAATATAGTTATAATCCTAAACGACATTTCTGCGCTCGATAGTTATATTAGTGCCGCACAAAACACTAATTTGAAAGATATAGAAATATTTATACCGGAAACATCTGCCTCTTGCATAAAAAAACTGTCTGACATCGGCGTCTCATCATTTTGGTTAAATGCCGATGACGCTTTTTTACTTGCCGAACAGGGTTGAAAGCATTTTATGTTTGTGCGGTTGTCACTCATAATTGTGCCGACAAAAAAATATCGCCCCATAAAATTCAGGTGATTAATCCTGATATTTTTTAGGGCGATACATTTCTGTTTTCGTTTTGTTTTTTAGCCCTTTACAATAATGGCATCAAAAACAAATTCACCGTCACCGGTGTTGACTATTCCGTGCATCTCACCGTCATAGCACATAACAACGTCTCCCGGTCCTATTTCAACAGTGGTGCCGTTGTCGTTGTAATCTGCTTTTCCCGAAATCACACGGTATATTTCCGCTTCACCCGTATGCACATGGTCGCCTACCGTTGCACCTTTTTCCATGTGGATAGTACAGGCAAGGGGAAAATTCGGGCTTTTCTCCTCATCGGCTAACCAATGGTGCATTATTGCTTTCCCTGTTCCTCCGGCTAAATTTTCGGCCGGAACTGTGTTGTAAGATTTTCTTAACATCTTTTCGCCCTCTTTTCTATGATAAATTAATATTTTATTTCTCTACACGAATACAACTTGGTTTTGAGCTTACTTCTTCAAGCGTCGTAATCTCTTTTATTGCATTTTGCAAATTCTTTTCTTGTGCCTTATGTGTTACCAAAATTAAAGTAACAATTTCTTTTTCGTCTTCACCTCTTTGCAACACACTTTCAATGCTAACGGCATGTTGCCCGAAAATTCCTGCAATTTTTGCAAGCACACCGGGTTTATCTTTCACGTTTACACGAACGTAATATGCAGTTTCCCAATTATCGTTTATTTGCATCTCGGTAGAGTCGTATTCATTTTCTAATGTCATATGTCTGTGCTCGTGGGCATTTGCGGCATATACCATGTCGGAAACCAATGCAGACGCCGTGGGGAAATCTCCCGCGCCTTTTCCGTACCACATCATTTCGCCGACCGCACTGCCGTTTATGAATACTGCATTAAACGAACCTTTAATGCCCGCAAGTGCATGGTCTTTTGGAATCATCGTCGGATGGACGCGCGCTTCTACCAACCTGCCTTCTTTGCATTTTCCGATCGCCAATAATTTAACGACATAACCGAATTCTCTGCCTATCTCGATGTCTGCCTTAGACACGTTACTTATGCCCTCGCAATATATTTTATCTACCGGCACCCTTCCATGAAACGCCATAGATGCAAGTATGGAAAGTTTGTACCTTGCGTCATAACCTTCAACATCGCTTGTTGGGTCTGCCTCTGCGTAACCTAAATCTTGTGCTTCTTTCAACACTTCGTCAAAATCAAGACCGTTATCGTCCATCATGGTTAATATATAGTTTGTTGTGCCGTTTACAATGCCATAAATTTCGTCTATTGTGTTCGCCTGCATAGAATCTTTTAGCGAACGCAAAATGGGTATGCCGCCGCCGACAGCCGCTTCAAAATAATACCCTGCTTTACCTTTTTTTGCCGCTGCTTCAAGTTCGGGCCAATTTTGAGCTATCATATCTTTGTTGGCGGAAACAACCGTCTTACCCGCTAAAAGCGCCTTTAATTCAAATTCTTTCGCCGGGTTTATGCCGCCCATAACTTCCGCAACAATTTCTATTTCAGGATCATTAATAATCTCTTCAATACTGTTTGCCTTTATTTCTTCGGGAACTTCAACCGCATATTGCAATGCCAAAGTCTTTTTAACAGACAACTTAATATTCTCTTTACGCATTATATTTTCGCGTTCTTTTTCGATAAGTTGATAAATACCGCCGCCAACCGTTCCCATGCCCAATATAGCTATTTTCACTTCTCTCATCTCGTATCCTCTTTTCTTAGTTATTTAAATATTTTTTAAATTTATATTTTTCATATAAATTTTTTCTAATCCAATCAATGTCAATGTAGGAATAATTTCGTCTATCACCTGTGTTTCTTGGGCGATAAGACCGGAAAAACCACCCGTCGCAACAACGGTTGCCTCGCCAATTTCTTTTTTTATCCTCTCAACAATATATTGCACCTGTCCTACATATCCATAAATAATACCCGCCTGCATAGAAGAAATAGTGTTCTTATTTACAATATTTTGTGGCCGAGCAAGCTCTATCTTTGGGAGTTTTGCTGTTTGCTTTGTTAGCGCTTCGGCAGAAATCCTAAGGCCGGTACAAATTGCACCACCTAAAAAATCTCCATCGGCGGAAATTGCGCCAAATGTTGTTGCCGTTCCAAAATCTACGGTTATCACAGCTCCATTGAAAAGCTCATATGCCGCAACCGCATTTACAATTCTGTCTGCACCCAACTCTTTTGGGTTGTCGTATTTTATGTTAATGCCTGTTTTTATACCCGGACCCACAAACATCGGTTTTTTATTGAAGTATTCGTACGCCATATGTTCTACCGTATAGTTAATAGACGGAATAACCGAAGATACTATCATGCCTCTGACATCTTCGGGAGATATTCTCAGATGATTAAAAAACTCCATCATTTTCACACCATATTCGTCGGAAGTCTGATCTATGTCGGTAGACATACGAAAAGAATGCAAAAGTTCTCCACCGTAGAACAG
>CAYJNC010000045.1:9064-10838 GCA_964371185.1 uncultured Christensenellaceae bacterium | reverse complement strand
ACCAAATCATTCATACGGTTAAGTGTTTTTAAATATGTAGATTTACCGCACCCCGAAGGACCTATAAGCGCCGTTATTTCGCCTTCTTCAATATTTAAATTAACATCTTGCAGGGCATGGTTTGTTCCGTAATATAAATTTAGATTTTTTGTTACAATCTTTGCTTCCAATTCTCTTACTCTCCCATTATTTATTTACATTAAATTTTTTGCTAATGTAATTAGTTGAAATATTTATAACAAGTACTATAAGCACCAACACGGCCGCTATGCCGAATGCACTATCGTTTTGGCCTTTTGCCGCATAGGTATACAGTTGCACGGTTAAAGTTGCTCCCGATTCGCTCATGTGCGAGAAAAAGCCGTCCGGCATATTTGTACCTATTCCCGATGTAAATATCAACGCCGCAGATTCGCCTACGATACGGCCGATACTTAAAATAATGGCGGTAATAATTCCCGGGACAGCGCTCGGCAATATTATTGTTCTTATCATATGCCATTTTGTTGTACCCATTCCAAGAGCACCTTCCCTGTATTGTGCCGGAACCGTTTTTAAGGCTTCTTGCGTAGTTCTCACAATAATCGGTAATACCATCAACACCAAAGTGAATGCACCTGCCAAAATAGAATAGCCTAAATCTAATGTAACGCTGAAAAACGCCGCACCGAATAATCCGTATAGGATAGAAGGTATGCCCGCCAACGTCTCCGTTGTAAATTCTATTATGCGTACTATTCTGCCCCTCTTTGCATATTCGTTTAAATATATGGCCGTTCCGACGCCGATTGGGGTAACAATCAACAGCGTTATTCCTATCATATATAACGTGTTTAATATGCTTGGCAAAATACCCACTGTTTTATTAAGCGTACTCGGTTCTGTAGACAAAAACTCCCAAGTTACATTTGGCAACCCTTTTACCATAATGTATGCTATCATATAAAATAATACCGCTACAACAACAATAGCGCAAGTGTAAATTACACCTTTTAGCAAACCGTCTAACGGACGAATTTTTTTGTGCATTATGCTGATATCATTCGATAATTTCGTATGAACCAATTTATTATCTTGCATCGCTTGCACCCTCCTTTTTGAGCAGTTTGTTTAATATGATGTTTATTACCATTATAAATACAAACAATACTAAACCAATAGAGAACAATGCTTCCCTGTGAAGTCCCGAGGCATAACTCATTTCGGAAACTATACCAGTAGTTAAAAAACGCACGCTGCTAAACATTGCAGGCATGTTAACTACATTACCCGAAACAAGTATTATAGCCATTGCCTCGCCGAGTGCACGGCCGATTCCCAAAACTATACCTGTCACAATTCCCGATTTAGCCGCCGGAATCATAACCTTAAAGATTGTCTGAATTTTTGTTGCCCCCATCGCAAGCGATGCTTCTTTATATTCTTTCGGCACAGCCCTAAGCGAGCTTATGCTTATGTTTACCACCGTCGGCAATATCATTATGGTTAGCACTACTATGCCCGATAGCAAGTTAGCACCACCCGTAAAAGTATGGTTTGGGTCATTTGCAAAAATCAACGCTTCTAACTTTGCAATTTGCGGCACTAATAGTATCATGCCCAAAAGTCCGTATACAACCGACGGGATGCCGGCAAGCAACTCTATTGCCGGTTTTACGATGCTTCCTACTCTCTTATGCGCAACCTCCGAAACAAACACGGCGGCCATTAATGCAATCGGTACTCCTATTGCAATTGTTATGCCCGTACCCACCAAAGAAGTCAGTATCATTGG
>CAYJNC010000045.1:0-9054 GCA_964371185.1 uncultured Christensenellaceae bacterium | reverse complement strand
GCAAAATGCCAAACTGAGGATCGGGTGCCGTCGGTGCCCACTCGGTCCCGAATAAGAAATCCGCAAACCCAATTTCAAACATTGCGGGTGCGCCCGATGCTATCATGTATATGGTAATAACAAGCACCGCCGCAATGGCAAAAGCACCACAAACTATAAAAATAAACTTCATTATTTTTTCTAATGCGGATTTGCTTTTATGATGGTTCATTATAGATATTGTTTTTTCCACGTCTTCGTCCCCTTGCTTTACATACAGTTCAAAGAGGCGCTTTAATTTGCACCTCTTTGATTTTGTATTAAAATCTTATTTTCATTTGAACTTAATATTTTATGCTACTGTTATTAAGCTGTTGTCCGCAACAATAGATTGTCCGTATTCACTTAGAGCGAAGTCTAAGAACGCTTGTACTTCCGGACGCAATTCGCCTTCTGCCGTTGCCATTACGAACGGTCTTGATAAGGGGTAGCTACCGTCTTTGATTGCTTCTTCCTTTGACGGCGCACCGTCTAACTCTAATGCTACTACAGTGTCGTCAAGTGCTTCGAGTGAGATATAACCGATTGCCGAAGTTGTTGTTGAAACAGCAGTCTTAACTGCGCCTGTTTCATTCAATTCTTGAGCGTATGCACATTCGTCTTCAACTCCGAGTAATTCTTCGAATGCTCCGCGTGTTCCCGAAGATGCTTCCCTGCCGATTACTACTATCGGTTCATCGTTTCCGCCAACTTCACTCCAGTTTTTGATTTCGCCTTTGTAAATTGCGGCTAAATCTTCTTTTGTAAGAGCTGTTGCTGTGTTAGCCGGGTTTACCACAACTGCAATACCGTCTATCGCGATTACATTTGCTACAACGCCTGTTTCTTCGTCTTTAAGTTCACGAGACACATTACCGATGTCCGATTTGCCGGATTGTACGTCTTGAACTCCTACCGAAGAACCGCCCAATTGCACGTCTACCGATGCATCGGGATTTTCGATCATGAATGCTTCTGCCAAAGCATTAGCGATTGTTTCCATAGATGTAGAACCCGATAATTGTACGCTACCCGAAATTCCTGCCGCTTCTTCTGCCGGTGCCGCTTCTTCTGCCGGTGCCGCTTCTTCTGCCGGTGCAGCCGCTTCCGCCGGTGCTGCTTCTTCTGCCGGTTGGCTACATGCTGTGAATGCGAATATTACGCAAAGGCTTAGTACTAAAACTGTCAATAACTTTTTCATTTCTTTTTCTCCTGTTTTTTAAATATATATAAGTTTTAAAAACTTATTAACTCCTCATGAAAAAAATTATACTTTTTGATTGTAAAATCCACAGCCTTTTAATGTAAAGAGAATGTAAAATCAAAGTGTATTCAAAGAAAACGCCTTTGTTATGCGATTTATCCGACACTCAAATTGCTTGCAAACAAAAAAAACACTCCTCAGATAACACCGAGGAATGTTTTTATTTACAATTATTTGTAGTAATTATTAGGCTAATTTTTGTGCCGCCGTTTGCATAAGGCTTTCTATTTGCCCATACCATGTCGACGATTGTTCGCAATAATAGTAACTTACATCTTTTGTTGTTTTACCTCTGTAAAACCTGCCGTCTTCTTCCAAATAGTTTTCTTTCAACAGGCTCGCCATGTAATCTACGCAATCCTCTTTTGTTTCAAAAGACATATAACCACCGTTACCATCTTTTAAGCCTCCCAAATTGTTTGAGCCGGTTGCAAGCGAACTGTTTCCGAATGCACTTTCATACTGTGCTATTGCTACCAGAAACAATGCGTTAACGCCATGCGTCAATTCTTTTTGCGCAAATGCTTCGCCTAATCCGGAAAGTCCCGTCCCACTGAGGACAAGTTCTAACTCTTGCCCGCTAAAACCGCTTAAAGTGGTTAGGTCGCTCATATACAGATATTCATATGCCGGTGCGCTGATTTCAACCGCACTTTCATGAATATAGGCCAACTCTCCGCCCATGCCGACTATTGCATTCCACTCTTCGTTTACGTCTGTGGTGTATACGAGCACGGTTTGTCCACTCGTCATTTGCCCTACTACGTTACCTTCTAATGAAGGAATGTCCATAATATGCGACTGTTTCAAAACATAACTTTGTGTTGTCGGCATTTCTTTTTCAACAATTTCTTGTTGTGTATTTTCCGTTTCTTCCTCCGAAAAATTCGCTTCACTCAATATTTCCGTGCCGTCGGCAGGCAGTGCACTTTCACTTTCCGGCAACATTTGGTTGCCTATCAATTCACTTTCTACCGTTTGTGCACTCGCAACATTTGGCATTAACATTATAATCATAAACGTAAAACCAAGTGCGCAAAATATTAAAGATTTTTTCATTTTCAACAGAGTACTCAACAAATCACCTATCTTTCAATTATTGTTTTATGCGTGTTTCTCCAACGCATGAATACAGTTTTACCACACATGTTACAAAATGTAAAGCTATTTTAATATTTTCTTAACATTTGCAATTCCGTCGTTAAATGGAAATCAAGTGAATTTTTAGCTTTATATAGGTAAAAACTCGTTAAAAAAATTTTTTTGAAAAAATTTTCAAATGCTCGACTTATAAACATGAGTTAACAAGCATATTATTTAAAATACGCATACAACAATTAACCCCCTAATTATTATCAGGGGGTACTACAGTTTGATGCTTATTTTTTTATAGTAAGATAATATTTTAATCCTCGCCTAACTCATCAAAATAAAGTGTTTCAAACTCTTCTTTCGGCATAGGCTTAGCATAATAAAAACCTTGAATATGGTTACAACCAAGCCTTCTCAACATGATAACATTGTGTTCTTCTTCGACACCCTCTGCAACCGTCTGCATATTTAGAGCCTTTGTCATCATCAGTATGCTTCCGATAACAGATTCTGCCCTTTCCCTGCTTTTTATTTCCTCCGCTTGGAAAAAGGCCCTGTCTAATTTTAATGTGTCTACCGGTATGTCTTGGATTAGGTTAAGAGAAGAGTAACCACTGCCAAAGTCGTCCATAGAACAGCCAAACCCGGCCGCACGAATATCTTTGATTATATTTATTAGCGTATTTACGTCTTCAAACACAACGCTTTCTGTTATCTCTATTTCCAAATATCTTGGCGGAACATTATATTTTTTGCTAATTTCAATATATCTCTTTAGGAAATCGTTTCTTCTGATGTGCACCCTCGAACAATTAACGGATATTTTGACAAGTGGTTTTCTCTGTTTTTTCCAGCTACTCAGCATAAGGCAAGTTTGTTCAAACATCCACAAATCAAGTTCCGCAATAAACCCGCTCTTTTCAAAAATCGGAATAAACTCGCCGGGGTAAATCATGACTCCGTCGCTCTGCACCCATCTTGCAAGCGCCTCTGCTCCGCTGATTCTTTCGGTCTGCGGATCGTATTTAGGCTGCAGATATAATTTAAATTCATTGGATCTCAGTGAATTTTCCATTATATCTTTAATATATTTTTCTCGTATCAACCTTCGTTTATATTCATCATTATAAAACGAATAGAAAAACCGTTTTCCGTAGTTTTCAATTTCTTGAGTCCCGTTTAACGCCATCTTAGCAAAATCAAGCATAGACATTATGTCCATAGTTGTGTCTTCAACTACATATACACCATATTCTATGGTGACCGAAACTGCTGCGGTTTGGCCGTCTGCTGTATGTTCATCAATTGTAAGTTTATTCCACCGTTCAAACCGTTCTACCGTTTTTTCGTTTGATTCATAATTAAGCAACATGCAAATATGGTCCGCAAACCATCTCCCCATAAATTCATCGGGTTGTAAATCTTTTTTTACTGCATTATAAGCAGTGTATAGCATGGAGTCACACGCATCTCTACCCAATTGCTCGTTCATCAATTTAAAGGATCGAACATTTGTGTATACCAAGGCATATTTTTTGTTGGTATCTTTACTGAATTTTTCTTCCATAAGCTCGGAAAACTTAGCAAGTGTGTTGCCTCCCGTTACTGTGTCTGTGTATATCAATCCTTCTAAATTACGCTTGCTCTTATAATAGCCTACCATTATGAATAATATGTATAATATAAACACAACGACCATTGAAACGGAAAGAATTGCTATCATGTCTATTAGTTCGCCCGTCTGTGCACCTACCGCATCAAACGGCACGACCATAACTATATACCAATCGCTCGAACCGAACGGAACATAGGTCATATACTTGTCTATGCCATCTAAATTATATTGAGTCGTACCCGACAATCCCAAAGCCATATCGGACACAACCTTATCTACCGAATAATCTCCGTAAAAAACACCGTTATTCATGATTTCAAAAAGAGTTTGTGTGTCATCGTCGGTATAATTTGGGCTAAAATGCAAATAGTCTGATCCGTCATTTTTAGTTATGTATGAATATCCTTCACCGGAAAAAGTGCTCAACAAACCTTCAAAAACATCTTGTTCCTCGGTTACCATCAGGCCTCGTACGGTTATTTCGTCTATGCTAAGACCCCTCGCATCAACCACAACCGCAAAAACTTCGTCCCCGTCTATCGTAAGATTTGTTTCTATGTCATAAGGGTCAACATTCACAATTGCATCTACAAATTCTTCCGATTCTACTTCAACTTGCTCGCCTTTCGTATTATATACATTGCCTAAATTATCTACAATATAAAGTTCTTTGTATGTCCTCAAATCCGCATAAGACTCAGAAACAGTGCCGAGTTCCTCAAACGTACTTATATCGGATTCAACAATAAAACCCCTGAATTTTTCTAAAGTGTTGTAGCTGTCTTGAATTACTTCTATTAGATTATCGCTCTTTTGCATTGCAACTTCTTGTAAATAAACCGAGCTTTCCGCAGCAACCGCATCGGTTAGCCTTCGATATACAGCAAACGAAAATAACGTTATTATTGTGGCAACAATAATTATTATAATAAATATTAAATTTGAAGATTTTCTGGAATAGTTTACCTTTTTTTTCATTACTGCCTACCATTTTCCATAATTTAACATTTTTTCATATTCTAAGATTTTTAGTACTCATATATATTATAAGTAAAAAAACATTCTCTCAAACACTTATTTGTTAATATCGTGCTTTTTTTACATATATGATTTTCCGGTTGTAACGGTCTCAAAAATATTTTTCACAATTGCATTTTCGCAGGTAAATTATTTATTATCACCACTAAAACTCCGACAACCATATTTAAACAAAAGCAATCTGCAAAAATATATATTTCATTTTTTATTATAACACAGCCGTTTTACATGATTCAACAAAAAAAATACGGTTTCTCTGTGTTGATTGTTTTTTCCAAAACAACGGTCTCACGACCATCTCCTTTAACACACATTCCAACCGTTTCATTCTATACTATTATACTTTAAATGTCTATTGTTTTAATAATTTTTTCTAAAAATTTACACAAGTGCAGCCAATGGCGTAATTGCGCCGGTTAAACTGTAAACTGTGTTGCCGTCTTTTCCGACAACATCAACTTTTGTTGTATATATTTGCGTGGTGTCATCAACCGTGAATGTAATCGCTACAGTGTTACCAACATAATAATCCGAATCGTAGTACTGCAAATAATTAATGTCTGTTTCGCCCCTTGACATGGCTAAATAACCCTCGCTCCCCACTGCCGAAGCTGTTATTGCTGTTTTTCCGTAATTGCCGGTAAAAGTTATTTCTGTGCCGGTTGCGCTTATTTGCACATCTTCTTGCGGCTGTAAATAAACAAGTTCGTTTTGTACGGTGTCGAGGACGTTTAACCCTATAAAACGAGCATCTGCCAATTCAAGTGCCGCCGTATAAACACGCAAAACAGGCCCAAAAACAGTTGCCGTACCTAATGTGAAAATAGACAGTATTGCTATTGCGATTATCATTTCTATTAATGTAAAACCTTTTTTCAAAAGTTGCTTTTTTTGCTGTTTCATAATCATGTTCCCGCCTCAAAAAAGACAATAGAACTCTCGTCATATAATAATATGTCTACCGAACCCGTCGTAGCGGCAGCATCATCGAAAACAAATGTTAACGATTCACTTTTCGGTGTGCCGATGTTTTGCTTTGTTTCTACGTTCACGGCCATTTCCTCTGTTCGTGCATATTGTTCCTCTGAGGCCGAAATCAACTTGTATGAAAGCGTGATAATACCGCTTACCGCCACCATCAATATGGTGAAAACAGCGACGCTAATTATTGTTTCTAACATCATCTCGCCTTTTTTTGTATTTTTATTTGCCGTACCGAACCAGCGTAAAACCTGTTTCATCGGTTCCCTCCCCCGGCTTTTCATATTTATATTGCGCATACATCATATATGTTTCATCTTCTAAATCTACCGAAAACGTTGCGGTTATCCTACCTATACGAACAACTTCGCCCGTAGGCATCTGTATTATGTCTTTGATCGAAATTGCAATAGGCTCCATGTTAAGGTCATCAGACGGTTCCTTAACAAATTCGGCGGGCAGGTTTGTTCCGCTAACCGTGCATGTATAGTCTGTGATAGTCGTGTCTTGCGCTATCATCTGTAAAACAGACTGCGCAAAGCTATTATTCTCAAAGTTCGTTAACCCTTGTGTGAACGTAGAAGAAACAGAACGAGCATAATAGTATAATTCTCTGTTATGCTGCATTGCGGCCGCATTTTGAACACTGGCAGAAGCCGTCGTCAAAATAGATGCACCTATGGTTAAAAAGACTATCATAAGAATAAGTGCAATAACAATAGATGCACCTGTTTTTTCTTTTAATTTAGCTATCAACCGCCATCACCACCCATTCCGGGGTCTCCTTCTTCTGCACTTGCACTCGGGCTTGCACTCGCACTTGCACTCGCACTTGCACTTGCACTTGCACTTGCACTCGGACTTTCACTCGCACTTGCACTTGCGCTTGCACTTGCACTCGCACTTGCGCTTGCACTCGGACTTTCACTTGCACTTGCGCTCGACTCGGGAGCCTCTTGCGCTCCTGCCGGTGCTACCGGAATTTGCATTCCTTCGTCGAGTGAAATCGTAGCCGCCGTTCCCGGTTGTGTACCCGTTATTATAGGATAGGTATACCCGGTTATTATAGTTGAATCATATATGTATCTTACCTCTGAAGTATTAAGCACTCCGAGCGCATTACCCGATTGACCCGAAAGTTCCTCTACTGTTGTACCTCTTGTGTTGGAAATACTACCGGCTTGTCCGCCTGTCCAAGCGGTGGCCGTATACAAACTGTTCCTTGTTAGATTATCGATTCGACCGGCAATCGGCCCTACATTTCTACTAAAATACGTTCCGTTTGCAGTGATTGTTCCTGCAAAATAAGAATTTGAAACGTAGTCGGTAGCACCGCCTACTCCTCCGACCCAGCATTGAACTCCGCCCGAACTATTCATTATTATGTTAGAGGTGCTGTAACAATAATTAATGTTGTTGTTGGTATCCGAACTGCCCACAACACCACCATAATTTACATATGTTCTAAGGTTCGAGTAATTTACTGTTAAAGTAAGATTTCCGCCTATTACTCCGCAGTTATAAACGTTTCCGCTACTATAACCTACTACGGCACCTAAATTAATCGTTTGGCCGTATACTGTTGGCGTGTATACGAAACTTATTTGCGGATTAATAATATTAATATTTGAAACGGTAGAACCCGCAGTTAACCTTCCGAATAAGCCTACACGTTCTCCACCCGCAACAGTTTGAGAATTATTAATGACAATGTCGCTGATTGCATAACCATCACCATCATAGTTTCCGTTAAAGTCTTCGATCGGAGGGAAAGGTACATCGCTCATCGCAATATTATCTATTTGTTTAAAGTTTGCACCCGTACCGTTCAAGTCGTTATATTCCTTGTTAGCACCGTCAACTGCACGTAGTTGGTCTTCATTTTCTACCAAGTATGGGTTTGTTTCCGATCCGTCACCTTCAAATATCGCACCTTTTTCCCAAGCCGTTTTATGCGATGCCGCACCCATAAACAAAGGATCTATGTTTACTTTTAGGTAAGGATAGGGATAGTCGTATTTCGGATATGGCGAAGACGCATCTGACGTGAACGCAGATCCTAACATATTCGTGTTCGCAATAAGGTCATTCGGTTCCACAACTTTAATGTTAAGTGTGTCTAAATCCGCCTGAGTCAAGCCGCCCACGTCTCCGATAATCGGCTGGGTATCGTCTATCGGCTTTATGCCGAATAAATTCATCAGACCGGCTCCCGTCGTGTTTATGTTTGCATTTTCACCCACAACTGTTCCGCTGTTTCCTGTTGTCGGCTCTCCGACATAACCAATATTATAGCTATCTATTAAAGCACCGATGTCTGAGTTGCTTCCCACAACACCGCCTATTGTTCCGCTCGGGAGTGCAACCGAAACCAGTGTTGAACCTGCGTTTCTTGCATTTATCCTTCCGGTATTATAAGCGCTTGTTACGGTATTTTCGTTGCTTCCCACAACACCGCCTATGACACTGCCGGCACCCGTCGACCAAACAGAACCTGCGTTGTAACTTGTGCTCACATTATAAGTGTTAATGGCCGCAATACCGCCCACGAATCCGTTTTCGGCAGTAGCATGAATGGTTGCAGTATTAACGCTAAGCTTTATACTACCATTGTTTTGCCCTGCAATACCGCCCACAATTCCGGCAGTACCGGCATTGTACGTGGTTCCGTTTTGCAATACTTGTTCAACTTCCATATTGCTTTGCGGAATGCTTCCGCTTGTGCAGGCAACAATAAGTGCTTCGTTGTGTCCTACAATGCCTCCTAATTTGTCTCCCGGGTTTGCGTTTGCCGCAGTTGCCAATAATGATGCTTGGTTTGTGCTGTTTACAACACTGCCTGCATATCCCGAATATCCTTGCGAGTTAGTAACTCCCGCATAGGTAAGCGTAGGAATGCCATCTACCGTTTGTCCGTATGTAAATTGAACATACGGTTGAGCAACATCGGAAATGGCTGCCGTCGCCCATTGCAAATCGCTCATGAGCAAATCTCCGTCCGCTTTAACCAATTAATAGACCATTTTTAACGTCCTTAAAGTTAAAA
>CAYJNC010000044.1:0-11104 GCA_964371185.1 uncultured Christensenellaceae bacterium | reverse complement strand
TTTGTAGGTTTGTTATGGAGATATTTAAAACTATTAATGTGCTTGAATCAGACGATTGTTTTCGCATAATGTTTCCGCATAAAAAAGTCGGAATATTAGGGGGAACATTCAACCCCATACACAACGGACACGTTGACATGGCGACAAAAATAAAAGATGAATTTGCACTCGATAGTGTTATGCTTTTGCCTTGCGGAAATCCGCCGCATAAAGGAAATATCTCGGAACGGGAGATGGCGTCGGCTACACAACGCTATCATATGGCGGCTTTGTGTGCGTATAACAACAAGGGTATTTGTGCGTGTGACATAGAAATAAAAAGAGAAGGCTACACATATACAATAGACACAATGGAAGAGCTGGCAAAAAAAGAGCCGGAGACAGATTTTTATTATATTATAGGTTCAGACACGCTTTTTGAGTTAGAGACATGGAAGAAAATTGCTAAATTATGTAAGATGATTAAATTTATTTGCGTAAAAAGAAGAGAACATTCGGGTTTTGTTGTTTCAAACGAGATTGTACGGTTAAAAGAAATATATGGGGTGGAAATTACGTCGTCGAAATACGAGGGGCTTTATGTAAGCTCGTCTTATATCAGAGAAAGAATTTCTAAAGGAAAGAGCATTTCGGAATTTGTGCCCGAATGTGTGGAGGAATACATTAATGCACATGGATTATACAAAACACCGTAAGAACTTAGTTGAGCTACTAAAAAAAAGCATGAACGAAACAAGGTTTGAACATTCTCTTGAAACAGAAAAAACAGCAATAGAACTTGCAAAGCTACATGGTGCAGACGTTGAAAAAGCAGGGCTTGCCGGCCTGATGCACGACATCACAAAACAGATGGACAATTTAGCCCTTGCGGCAAAATACGGGTTAAATGCAGTGTCCGAAAAAATATTGCATGGGCATACTGCCGCTTGTTGGCTTAAGGAGCATAAGATAGTCTCGGATGAAGAGGTTTTGCTCGCAATAAGATACCACACAACAGGCAGGGCAGACATGACAATGCTTGAAAAAATTATTTTTTTGGCAGATTATATCGAACCGACAAGGAATTTTCACGAGGTTACACGGCTTAGGCGTTACGCAAAAGAAAATTTAGACAAAGCGGTGCTATATGGCTTAGAACTTTCTATTCTGAGTGTGATAGACAGAAAAAATTTGCTTGATATGGATTCGGTTGCGGCATACAATTGTTATGTCAGAAATATTAACATGGAGGGATGAAAAAGTTGGAAATTTCACAAAGAGTGCAAATTATTGCAGAAATCTTAGATAGCAAGAAGGCGCAAGACATATTAATTCTTAAAGTAGGGGAGATGACGGTGCTTGCGGATTATTTCGTGGTGGTCAGTGCACAAAATGTTACGCATACACAAACTCTATCCGAAGAATTGCGTATGAAAATGAATAAAGAACATGGCGAATTGCCTACTCGCACGGAAGGCGAGAGGGAAGGCCGTTGGATAGTTATGGATTATGGCGATATCTTAGTCCATATTTTCCACAATGAGGAAAGAGAGTTCTATCAGTTAGAACGCTTGTGGAAGACAGAAGGCAACTTTTGCGAGTATGAAGACGGTGCAATAAAAGAATAATAAAAACGGGGAGAGCAAAAAGTTGTTCTCCCCATTACTTAGTTTAAGCGGTAAAATGTGATTTATCCATAAGTTTTAAGTTCTCGCTAACATGCGGACGAAATTCCATTTGCGAAAGTATGTCTTGTTGTAAATCTATGCCGGGGGCAATCTCTGTTAGGGTCAGTCCTTTTTTGGTAATCTTAAACACTGCCCGTTCGGTAATAAACATAACTTCTTGTTCAAGCTCTTTTGAACGTTCGGCAGAAAATGTTCTTTGTTCTATATGTTTTTTAAACTTCCTAATACTACCCTCGTTTGTTATTTTCAATTTACCGTCTACAAATTGGGTTTGTAACCCTTTTGCGGTAAAAGTGCCGATGAAAAATATTTGCTTTGCCGTCTGGGTGAGGTCTATAAAACCACCTATGCCGGTTATTCGTGATTCAAATTTGCTTACATTAACGTTTCCTTGCCGGTCGCTTTCCGCCAAACCTAAAAACGCTTGGTCTAAGCCGCCACCATGAAAAAAGTCTAACAATTGACCGTGCGAAATTATTGCGGACGGGTTTTGGGTACAGCCGAAATCTCTTCCGCCGGCGGGTGTGCCGCCTATTATTCCGACATCGACAGTCAGCGTAAAATCGGAAATATTTCTTTGCGCCGCCATTGCCGCTATGCCTTCGGGCATTCCTATCCCTAAATTTATCACACTGTCTTTTTTAAGTTCCTGTAAACATCGTGAGATAATTATGCGCCTCTCCGGGTTTTTTAGCGGTGGAATTTCTACCGGTGAGAAGTTTTGCGAATATGCCGGGTTGTAGACGGTGTCTGCCGACTGCATATGGTATTTCATGTCGCTTGCGCAAATTATGTGGTCTACCATTATTGAAGGTATGACAACCATGTGCGGTGGAATAGAATCTACAACTTTTTCCACCTGAACCAAAACTTTTCCGCCGCTGTTTTTTGCGGCCTGCGCCATTATGAGGGCATCGGTGATTGCACCTTCTTTTTCCATGCTGATGTTGCCAAAAGCGTCTGCGTAGGTGCCGCGAATCAGCGCACAATCTACCTTTTTAATAGATTTATAGCGTATATATTCTTCACCGTCTAAAGTCATAATCTCTGTTAACTCCTCGGTGGTCTTTTTGTTTAAACGTCCTCCGCTTAGGCGAGGGTCTACAAAGGTAGAAAGGCCGAGCGGGCTAAGTGTAAGAGGATTCTTACAAGCGCAATCTCTTAACAATGCAGACATTATCCCTTGCGGAAAATTATATGCCTCAATTTCCTCAGCAAAAATCATATGTTGAATTTTTGGCATGAAGCTGTAATGCCCGGAAATGATTCTTTTTATGAGACCCTTTTTTGCTAACCTGTTCACGCCTCTTGAATTTCCGTCGCCTACAGATGTTATGCAGAGCAAAGTCAAATCAAATGGCGAGTTCTCTTCGATAAAACGTTGTTCTAATGCGTGGCATAATTCGTCGGCACAACCCGACATTATAAAACCGTTAATTGCTACTGTGTCGCCGGGAGCGACGAGCAGGGCCGCCTGTTTTGCTGAAATTTGCTTGTTTTTCATGTATAAATATCCTTGTCCTTGTAATTTTTTCCTATCCTATTATCTACTTGTTTCAGAAAAATTACAAGTATAATATGTAATAACTACATACAAAATATAAATTTATTTTGTATGTCGAACGTTTTTTCTTTTGCGGGAGCGTTCGGATAAATATGCACAAATGCTAAATATAGCTATTAAAGAGAAGGCGCATACCAGCAGGCCGATAATCTGTGGTGAAAAAACATCGTTTAACATAAAAAATTCTCCTTTAAATGTATTTTATGGTTTAAGTATAAAGAATAGGTGTGCCAATCATGGTATGTTCATAAAAAATTCAATGACAAAAGCAAAAAAATATAATATAATTAAAAGTCGGAAGGGTTTGTTTATGAAGAAAAGATTTTACTTAAAATTTATTATATCAATAGTTATCATATTTTTAATGTTGTGCTCGTCGGTTGCATTTGCAGGTAGCTTTTATTTGGCGGAGCAAGATTTGACGGTGAGCGGTGCGGTAAACTCGACACAGGCGGTAAACACCGAAGAAGGAGTAACCGTAAGCGGTGACATAGTTGCCGATGAGGCGGCGGATCAAGAAGCGGTTGCAACACCGCAAACGCAAGAGGCAGACACACAAGCGGCAGACACACAACAAACGCAAGAGGCAGACACACAAGCGGCAGACACGCAACAAACGCAAGAAGCAGACACTCAAGCGGCAGAGGCTACACCGCAGGCGCAAGAAACGCCGGTCGCTACTTTCAGTGAGTCCGACATTATCCCGGCCGATTTTGACACAACCATGTTTGAAGGCACGATGACAGGGGTTTTGATGGATGCAGACACGGGAGAGGTGCTTTTTTCTAAAGGAGCACAGCAACAAATTTATCCTGCCAGCACAACAAAAATTATGACAGGTCTATTGGCTATCGAGTTAAACGGTGGCACTTTAGACGGCGAATTTGTCGTTGGTGCGGAAGTGAACCAGTTCTCGAGTGCTTCAAGCCTGATGGGGTTAAAAGAACATCAAACGGTTAGCGTAAAAGATGCGATATACGGCTTGATGCTTGCGTCGGGCAACGATGCGGCGGCGGCACTTGCCGTTCACCTTGCCGGAAGCGAAGCGAACTTCATTAGCCTAATGAACCAAAAAGCGCAAGAATTGGGCATGACAAACACGGTTTTTGCAAACCCTCATGGGTTATGTATGCAAGATCAGATTCATTATTCCACGGCAGAAGACATGGCAAAGTTGGCAGAGGCCGCTTATGGGAATGAATTACTTATGGAAATTATGGGTACAACAAGTTATCGTGTGGAGTCTACGGAGCTTGACCTAAACATCACGCCCGAGCAAATTGTATACAACAGTAACTACTTGATGGGCGTTCCACCCAAAGAAGAATTGCAAAAATACACACAATTTTATTATGAGCCGGCGACAGGCATGAAGACGGGTTTGGTGGCTAATGTTGACGGATACTCAAACTATGGCTGTTTGGTTTCGAGTGCGAGCAAAGATGGTATGAACCTGATTGTTGCGGTTTTCGGAGACACGAGTATAGAAGAAAATAAAGATATTTCTATGCAAAGGTGGCAGGCCACTATAGATTTATTCGAATATGGCTTTGGACGATTTGTCCAAATAGATTTGGCTTCATATATTGAACCGTATGAATCTCAAGAGCAATTAAGAAGTTTTGCCGCAAACGATCCGAGTTTAGGAAGGGTTACATTGAGTAGCGGAGACATTAATTTGCTAAAAGACACTTTGACCGTAGACAAAGAGACGGCAGAGGGTTTGGAAAACGGAAGTATTCAGATAGAAACAGAAGTAGTCTATTCCGATAATATGACGCCTCCGATAGATTTTGGCGAAGTTATGGGCGAAATATCATACAAGCTTAACGATCAAGTCGTAGCAAGCGCACCTATTTTGTCTACAAACAAAGTTTTTGCCGCAGGTGAAGAAGATTTGGTGAGAGAAGAGTATGACTTGCCGATTGAAGCGGAAGCGCAAAGTAGTTTTATTGCATTATTTATCATACCGATAGCAATAGTAGGAGTAATTTTTGCGCTTAGATTCATCAATAAGTATAAACGGAAAAAGCGAATCGGCAAAAGGTTTGTCGGACATGCACCTTTCACAAACGGCAGTGTCCACCTGCATAGAATAATAAAGCAGGAAGACAACAATATTAATAATAAATAGTTGTATAAGTAAATTTCAACATAAAAAAGTGGCGTCGAAAAGAAGAAGGCGCTTTTTTGTGCTGTTTGCATTGTGCTGTGTGTTGAAATTATGTTTAAAATTATAGTCTATGATGAGGGCTTTCGCCATTTTATAATTAAACATCTGCATAAGGCGCAGACGTCAATTATATCTAATAAAACATGATGTATATTGCCTTTTAATAAAAAACAAAAGCAATTAACACATAAAAAAAGCCCCCCCAAAGGGGAGGCTTTTTTTATTGTTATTTTGTTTGTGCAAGTGCCTGAGGTGCTTTTGGTTTTGATTTCTTTATTATTATGATGAATACTACTGCAATTGCGGCGCAGGCGGCGGCGATAACAAATGCCGGGAACATCAGGCTGATGTCTTGTTCCGCAATATTTTTGAAGTAACCTGCAATGTAGGAAGACACAACCGCCCCGACACCAAAGCCAAGCAACACAAATCCATAGTTGGTGGCAAGGTTCTTAGGTCCGTAAATGTCGGCTGTTAACGAAGGGAAGTTGCTTAGCAAACCGCCGTAGAAGAAGCCTATGCAACCGATAAGCACGAAAATTAAGTATCCGGTTGCAGCATTAACAAGCAATGTAAGTATGACGGTTCCGGCAAGCAAAATTATAAGAGTGTTTGTTCTGCCGAGCTTGTCGGAGATTATGCCCCAAAGCAATCTGCCTACCGAGTTGAATATTGAAATCAACAAAACGCCTATTGTTGCCGCCTCGCCCATTCCTCTTGCTACTGCTATGGGTTTTGCGAAACCTATCATCATCAAACCGCCCATGCAAGCAAGCATCATTGCTATTGCTATCAAATAAAATTGCGGAGTTTTAAGCATTTGCGAGGGAGTGTAGTTTATTACGGCAGGTGCATTTGCGTTTGCCGCCGGGGTAGCCTCCGGTGCGTCTTTTAAGAATAAGCCGCCAACCGTGCACACGCCTAAGAATATAAAACCGAGTACAAAGAAAGTTTGCATTTCGCCAACACCCGTACCGCCGAAATTAGCGATTAAAGTTTCTATCATAGGCGTAAACACAACACCACCCATGCCGAGTGCCGCTACAATTATGCCTGTGATAAGGCCTTTTTTCTGCGGAAACCATTTTTGTGCACAAGCGATTGTTGTAGAATAGGTGAAGCCCATTCCGATGCCGCCCATAGCTCCGTAGGTTAACCACAATATCCACGGGTTTTCTGCAGTTGCGGTAGAGGCCAAAAAGAAGCCCGATGCCAAGATGATGCCACCGATGATTACCACTTTTCGGGTGCCGTGCTTTGCGGCAAGTTTCCCGCCGAAAACACTACCTACCGTCAGGATGAAGAGAAGAAGCGAATAGGTTAGCCCGGCGCCGGTGTTGTCACCGCCGAAAATGCTTTGAGCAATACCTGTTTGGAAAACACTCCAAATGTAGGCAACGCCTAAGCAAAGCTGGATGGCTACTGCTGCAATCACGATTGCTACTCTGTTTGTTTGTTTGTTCATAAATCCTCCTTGTTGTTTACCTTTAAACGGTTATGTGTGAAACTCGTTTAAAAGAAAAAATTAAAATAAAACACACCTTCAGCATAGAAGGTGTGTTGTTTACTGCGTTTGCACCTTCCTTGCATTCTTTGCAACGAAAGGCGGTTTGCTTTTTCAAGCGGCCGTCTGCTTTCGCTGACTGTTCGTAAGACCGAGGAGCATGTTAATAAGGACAATTCGAAGAATTGCCGATAGTGTAATAAGTGTATTGAGTTTTCTTGTTACATTGTAATACATATTTATAACTCCTTATAATAAACGAACGTATATAGAATAGCATAAATAATGAGTAACTGTCAACACTTGCGTACGAAAAATATTGTTTCGGTTTGAAATTTTTGTATATATATAACTTTTTTTGTATATATACACTTTCATATGCCGATAGTATTTGTACTTTTTATATATTTGTATTATAATAGAGATAACATAGATAAAAAATAAATAGGAGATTTAAAAGCATGGGAAATTACTACCAACCGGAGATAGAATGTGCGCCGGTAGAGGAAATTCGGCAGTTGCAAAGCGAACGCTTGGTGCAAACCGTTGAGCACGTTTACAAAAATGTTCCATACTACAAAAATTTGATGGACGAAAAAGGTATTACGCCAAAAGACATTAAATCTGTCGACGATCTGCACAAACTGCCTTTTTTAAAGAAGGAAGATTTACGAGATGCCTACCCGTATGGTTTGTTGGGGGTTCCTTTAAACGAGGTTATCCGCATACAATCTACAAGTGGAACAACCGGCCGTCGGGTGGTTGCTTTCTACACAAAAGAAGACATTGATTTATGGGAAGACTGTTGTGCGCGCTCGGTTGCGGCGGTCGGCGGAACAAAAGACGATGTTGTGCACGTTGCATACGGCTACGGCTTGTTTACGGGCGGTGCAGGCCTAAACGGTGGTTCTCAGCGTGTAGGCTCCATGACTTTGCCCATGTCTTCCGGAATAACGGAAAGACAAATTCAATTCATGTGTGATTTAGGCTCGACAATTTTGTGCTGTACGCCTTCGTATGCCGCATTTTTGGCGGAAACTATTGAAGAACAAGGCTTAAAAGATCAAATTAAACTTAAAGCCGGAATTTTCGGTGCGGAAGCATGGACGGAAGAGATGCGCGCAGATATAGAAAAGAAGCTAAACATCAAGGCTTATGACATATATGGTTTAACTGAAATTTCGGGTCCGGGTGTTTCGTTTGAATGCGAAGAGCAAACGGGTATGCACATAAATGAAGATCATTTCATTGCGGAAATAATTAATCCGGATACCGGTGAAGTTTTGCCGGAGGGCGAAAAGGGCGAACTTGTGTTTACATGTATAACAAAAAAAGCGTTCCCTTTAATTCGCTACAGGACACGTGATATTTGCAGACTTTATAGGAAGAAATGTTCTTGCGGAAGGACGCACATTAAAATGGCAAAGCCTATGGGCAGAAGCGACGATATGCTTATCATTAAAGGTGTAAATGTGTTCCCGTCACAAATTGAAACAGTTCTTCTAAACAAGGGTTATACCGCAAACTATCTGATAATCGTTTCTCGTGAACACAACACAGACAAGCTCACTGTTCAGGTAGAGATGACGAACGAAATGTTCTCAGACAAGGTTAGCAAGATAGGTGCACTTGAAAAGGCGTTGTCGGAAGACATGAAAGCTATGCTTGGTATTTATGCAGATGTTAAATTGGTTGCGCCAAAAACAATTGCAAGAAGTGAAGGCAAGGCTGTGCACGTAATAGATGAACGCAAACTCTATGAATAAAATAGGAGGAACATTATCATGACTGTGAATCAAATTTCTGTATTTGTAGAAAACAAAGCAGGGCAGTTAGCGGAACTTACCACTGTTTTACAAGAAAACGGGATAGATATGCGCGCGCTTTCAGTTGCGGATTCTTCCGATTTTGGCATTGTTCGTATGATAGTAAACGACACTTATGCCGCAATTCGTATCGTTAAAGAGGCAGGGTATGTTTGCTCGGCTACGCCTGTTGTTGCCCTCGCAATTCCCGATGAACCCGGCAGTTTGCAGAGGATATTAACAATACTTAGAGACGGCGAAATAAACCTCGAATATATGTATGCGTTTACGACACGTAAAAAAGATTTAGCCTACATGATATTGCGAGTTGAAGAGATGGAAAAGGCTACACAAGTGCTTACGAGATCAGGAATCAAGTTGATAGACCAAGACGAATTAAACTCATTGTAGAATTTTCTTGGTAAATAGAATATTTTGAAGAGGTGTGTTGTGGAAAAACAAATTGTAGTGTTTTATTCGTTTTCGGGTAGGGTAAAAAAATTGGCTGAAGATTACGCAAAAGAAAAAGGTGCCGAGTTATACGAAGTGGTTGACGCAACAAAACATAATAAAATGTGGGCGGTTGCAAAGGGTGCGCCAAGTGCCATAAAACGTAAAATGGCCGATGTAGCCCCGATAACTTGTGATTTTTCTGCCTACGATATTATCACCGTGTTTATGCCTATTTGGGCAGGGTGTCCGGCGCCTGCGTTTAACAATGTAGTCACGCTGTTGCCGGAGGGCAAGAAGGTAGAGCTTATGTTTATGTCGGCGACAACCGGTTCTTTGAAAAGTAAGCCAAAAACAATAGAGTTGGTTGAGCAAAAAAAATGCACGGTTATAGAGTATAAAGATATTTTAAGAAAAAACATGCAATAAAGTTTTTTGCATAAAAAATTAATTCAAGGAGGCTTTTTTAGTATGGCAAAGATGGAAGGATTAGCACATGTCGGGTTATTTATATCCGATTTAGAAAAATCAAAAGAGTTTTACACGTCTGTTTTGGAATTCAAGGTGATAGAAGAATGTTCATTAGAAGAAGCAGACGGAAGAGAAATAAAAATTGCGTTTGTTCAAAATGGTAATTTGGTAATAGAACTTGTTCAATTCCCGGATAAAAAAGAAAGAGGAGACGGACTGTTTGACCATGTGGCACTTTATGTAGAAGACATAGAAACCGTTCGTGACACATTAGCAAGCCGTGGTGTTGAATTTGAAACAAAAGAAATAACATATGCAAGCAATGTTTTCCCTAAAGGTTCAAGGTGGATTTTATTCAGAGGTCCGGATAACGAGCATTTGGAAATCACAGAAAAATTGAAATAAAAAGTATTGTTCATAAATAAACAGCAGGGTGATGAAAAAACGCCGTGCTGTTTTTTGTTTGCGAAATAGATAGCGGTTTTGGAAAGGTTGTGCCAAGAAATTGACGGCTAAGCCTTCCCGTGTTAAAATCAAAAATATAAATTTAGGAAAATAAGTCATACGGAGGTTAGCCCTGTCTATATGAAGAAAATCATAAAAATGCTTGTTTGTCTGCCGTTAATATTTTTATTGTTTGCATGTTCAACAAACGCAAACAATGTGCAACCAACAACCATCAATATTTCCGATTATGAAATGCCGGAAAACACCGATGTGTTAGTAGACCGGCGAAAATATGACGATTATTATGAATCAATAGAACTCACGGAAAAAGTGCAGATTTTTGCAGACCCTTATGACAATTCTCCGCTGAGTGCGCTTGCGCTTTTCACCACCGAAAAACCGGCCAAAATAAACGTTTTGGTCGAGGGTAAAAATGAATTCGCAGATATTTCTCATAGTTTTGAGTCTTACAATACCGCACACTATATTCCTATATATGGGCTTTATGCCGACCATAACAATAAAGTCATAATAACTTACACTTACGAAGACAAGTCAACCGAAGCCAAAACGGTTTTCATCAGGACAGACCCTTTGCCGGGAAATATGTATGACATGACCATAAATGTTGCAAACCAAGAAAAAATGGCCGAAGGTTTAACCTTTATTGTGTCTAAATATTATTTTGCAATAGATGCAAACGGCGATGTCAGGTGGTATTATACAGATGCTATTCCGCCGTCTAACTCGGTGGCACGCTTAGAAAACAACAATGTTGTAATACAAAATAAATACACAAGAGACGGTTATTATGTGGATTCTTTCTACGAGATGGATTTGCTTGGTAAGATATATAATGAATATAAGGTAGAGGGCATTCATCACGAAATAAGGGAGATGGCAAACGGTAATTTTTTGGTGGCGGCACAGAAATATGGCCCGACCACCGAAGATTATGTTGTTGAAATAGACAGGGAAAACGGCGAGATAGTTAAAGAATGGGATTTAACCGAAATATTAAAT
>CAYJNC010000043.1:0-11115 GCA_964371185.1 uncultured Christensenellaceae bacterium | reverse complement strand
GTGTGTGTTGCAAAAATTGTGGAGACCGAAGAAAACTCCGAATGCGAGTCACAAGAGGGTGAAACGGTGCAAGCGGGTGAAACGGCAGTACAAGACGTTGTTGAAGAACAAGAAAATAAAGAATAAAAAAAGTAACATATAAATGTTTAAACTCAACACAGCTAATTAATAGCTGTGTTGAGTGCTAAAGAGGAGAAATAAAAGTGAAACAATATTGGAGCAAAAAAGTCGCAAAGTTAAACCCGTATATTGCCGGCGAACAACCAAAGCAGAAATTTATTAAGTTAAACACAAACGAAAATGCCTGGCCACAAAGTGAAAATGTAGAAAAAGCGATTTTGTCGGTAACAAATAAATTGCGGTTATATCCCGACCCGGAGGCGACAGAGCTTAAAAAAATCATAGCCGAGGCAGAGGGTTTGAGCGAAGAAAAAGTTTTTTGTGCCAATGGTTCAGACGAAGTGCTGGCGCAGGCGTTCATGGCGTATTTTGACCCGGAGACGGCAATAAACACCTTTGATGTTACCTACAGTTTCTATCCCGTTTGGGCACAGATGTTTGACCTAACTTTAAATCACATAGCGTTAAAAGAAGACTATACGGCAGACATAAAAAGTTTTTATGGCGGAAAAAATGCTGTGATTGCAAACCCGAATGCACCTACGGGAATAGCACTTGAAATTAGCGAAATAGAAGAAATTGTTAAAAACACAAGCGGAGTTGTAATTGTCGACGAGGCATATTATGGGTTTGGGGCAAAAAGTGCATCGTCGTTGATTGAAAAATACGACAATTTAGTTGTGGTCAGAACGCTCTCTAAATCGCACGGACTGGCAGGCCTGCGTGTAGGCTTTGCCTTGGCGCAGGAAAACTTGATACAGGCATTAAGGGCGGTCAGAGACGGTTATAATTCGTACCCGGTAGATATGTTGGCGCAAGCGGGAGCGGCGGCGGCGTTTTGTGACACCGAGTATTATAAAAATGTCGGCGAAAAAATCATGCGGGCTCGTGAATATACGGTGGCGGAACTTTTAAAAATGGGAGTTTGTTGCCTGCCTTCGAGTGCGAATTTTATTTTTATGAAATGCGAGAAAAAACCGGCAGAAGAAGTTTTTTCGCAGTTGCGTGAAAGAGGCATACTTGTGAGGTTTTTTAATGCAAAAAGAACAAAAGACTATTTGCGGGTGACGATAGGAACACAAGAGGAAATGGAAGCGTTTATAAAAGCAATCGGTGAGATATTATGAAAATAGGCATAGTAGGGCTTGGTTTAATAGGCGGCTCGTTTGCAAAGGCAGTAAAGGCATACACAGATCATGAGGTTTTTGCTATAGACAAAAGCGAGCAAGTGTTGCAAAAAGCACAACAAGAAAATATTATAGACGGAAGCGGCAACATAGAAGAATGCGATGTCGTAATAGTTTGCCTGTATCCGCAAGAAACGGTTAATTATTTGCTGTGCACCAACTTCAAAAAAGGTGCATTGGTAACAGACGTTTGCGGTGTTAAACGGTATATTGCAGACAATGTTTCTAAACTATTGAACGAAAAAGGCATCAGATATGTTGGGTGCCATCCGATGGCCGGGCGAGAAGTGAGCGGATATGAAAGTGCCCTGCCCGACTTGTTTTTTAATTCAAGTTTTATCATTGTAGAGGACGACCATACTGTTAAAGAGGCGGCTAAAGAGCTTGCCGAGTTTGCAAAGAAAATAGGGTTTGAAAAAATAACTATTACAACAGCAGAAGAACACGACAAGATAATTTCATACACGTCTCAACTGGCGCACATCGTCTCTAACTGTTATATAAAAAGCGGTTCGGCGGTTAAGTCGCCGGGGTTTTCGGCAGGTAGTTTTCAAGACATGACACGGGTTGCAAAAATGAATGTAGAGCTTTGGACTGATTTGTTTTTGAAGAACAGCGAATATTTAATTAATGACATTAATGAGCTTACGGAAAATTTAAATGAGATAAAAAAGCAGTTGGAGTGCGACAACAAAGAAGGGCTACAAAGACTGTTACAGGCCGGCAACGACAGGAAAAACAATATTAACATGAAAAATTAAAGGTGCGAATATATGCTGAGAAAAGCACCCACGCAAAAAATGCTTGAAGAATGGAAAAAAACTTTTGAAGAATACGGCGATAAACTAAAGCCGAATAAAAAAACCGGGCAAGAAACGGCAGATTTTATTTGTGAAAAGTTTGGTGCACTTCCATATGAAAATAAAGAGTTTGCAAATGTAGTTGCATTAAATGTGTTAAACAATGAATGTTATGCGCAAAAACTTAAACCCGGCGAAAAACCAAAGCCCAAAATTTTCTGCATAGATACAGACGAAAAAAGAGTTTTTATAGGCATAGATTTAATTTCGGGAATGTTCCATGTTGAAGATGATGAGGACTTATGGAACGAAATTTTTGCATTCATAGGCTTAGACGAATACGACATAAAAAACCCGTATTTAGTGCATGAGTATGTTAATTGTTTAAAAAAGTTGCGTGAATGACAGTAAAAGCGTAAAAGGTATGTACGCCATTTTGTATCGATGTTGTGCTTATGGGCATCTATATTATCTTAAGGGCGTGTTAACAAAAGTCATAATCGAGAAATTCAATCCACAATTATTAATTCATCAAACAAAAAAATCTTCTCCTAATAATGTATCGAGAAGATTTTTTATATTGTTTGAATAATTTTTTTATATCTTGTTTTCGCGTATAGCTTCTATTAACCCACCGCACTCTATAATGTCTTGTATGAACGGCGGAAAGGGTTGAGCCTTATATTGTTTGCCTGTGGTTTCGTTTATGATAACGCCTGTGGCAAAATCAACACAAACCGTGTCGCCGGCGCTTATTCCGTCTACCGCTTCTTCACACTCTAAAATCGGCAAGCCGATGTTTATTGCGTTGCGGTAAAATATACGTGCAAAGCTTTTTGCGATAACACAGGAAATGCCTGCCGTTTTGATGGCGAGCGGTGCGTGTTCGCGAGAAGAACCGCAGCCGAAATTCTTGTCGGCAACCATGATGTCGTCTTTCTTAACCTTCTTAACAAACTCTAAATCTATGTCTTCCATGCAATGAGCCGCCAATTCTTGCGGATCGGAAGTATTTAAGTAGCGAGCGGGTATGATAACGTCTGTGTCCACGTTGCTACCGTATTTAAAAACAGTTCCTTTAACAGCCATAATGTATTCTTCCTTTCTATCTATAAGTCGTGTGGGGTTGCAATCTTGCCGGCAATAGCGCTTGCGGCGGCAACTTCCGGGCTTGCCAAGTACACTTCCGATTCAACATGTCCCATACGTCCGACAAAGTTACGGTTTGTTGTGGCTACCGCTCTTTCCTTGGCCGCCAAAATTCCGCAATGACCGCCCAAACAAGGTCCGCAAGTAGGGGTAGAAACCGCACAGCCTGCTTCTATAAATATTTTAATCAAGCCTTCTTCCATGGCTTGCAAATAAATTGCTTGTGTGGCAGGGAAAATTATGGTGCGCACATCGGAAGAAACTTTTTTGCCTACTAAGATGTCGGCGGCGGCGCGCAAATCGCTTATGCGTCCGTTTGTGCATGAGCCGATAACAACCTGGTCGATTGTGATATCTTCATTAATGTCTTCAACTACCCTTGTGTTTTCGGGCAAATGAGGGAAAGAAACGGTTGATTTTAATGCAGACAAATCAATGTCAATAACCTGATCGTATTGCGCATCTTTGTCGGGAGCATAAACTTTGTATGGTCTGTCGGAGCGATTACGGATGAAATCTTCGGTTTGCTCGTCTACCTCAAATATACCATTCTTCGCGCCTGCTTCAATCGCCATGTTTGCAATGCAAAGTCTGTCGTCCATCGAAAGAGAAGAAAGCCCTTCTCCGCCAAATTCCATAGACTTATACAACGCACCGTCAACACCTATCATGCCAATTATGTGTAAGATAACGTCTTTTCCGCTTACATATTTTTGCAACTTACCCTTTAAATTGAAGCGAATTGCCGAAGGAACTTTCAACCATACTTTGCCGGTTGCCATTCCGCAAGCCATGTCGGTAGAACCGACACCCGTTGAAAAAGCGCCTAATGCACCGTATGTGCAAGTATGAGAGTCTGCCCCAATAACAGCGTCGCCGGCTACAACCAAGCCTTTTTCCGGCAGTAAAGCGTGTTCTATGCCCATCTGCCCGACGTCGAAAAAGTTAACGATCTCGTGTTTTTTGGCGAAATCACGAACAAACTTACATTGCTCAGCCGCCTTGATGTCTTTGTTGGGTGTGAAATGATCCATAACAAGCGAAATCTTTGTTTTGTCGAAAACGCCTCGTCCTGTTTTGTTAAACTCTTTTATGGCGACGGGTGCTGTTATGTCGTTCCCTAATACCATATTAAGATTAATGGCTATCAATTGGCCTGCGCAAACGCTGTCTAAACCGGCTTGTGCCGCCAATATCTTTTGTGTCATTGTCATGCTCATAGCATATTATCCTTTCTTGATCTAAAAAATTTATATAAAGCGTATTGATAAAAGTCATAATTTCATAAATCGGACTTTATCAACACGTACTTTAAGCCTATTCCGATAAATCTGAGGTTAATTTATACTCTATCGAATCGGAAAGTGCCATAAAACTTGCTTCAATAATGTCTGAAGACACGCCGACGGTATTCCATGTGTGTTTGCCGTCCGATGATTCTATTAAAACACGTACCTTTGCGGCGGTTGCGTCTGTGCCTTCTAACACACGCACCTTGTAGTCTATTAGGTGCATTGTGAAAAGCGATGGGTAGAACCCTATTAGGGTGCTACGCAAGGCAAGGTCGAGCGCGTGTACGGGGCCGCTTCCCTCTGCGCCGCCGATGCGAGATTCTTCTCCGACATGTACCTTTACAATGGCGGAAGAAGGATGCTCGCTACAAGTTAGCGGATGTTCGCCAATAATTTTGAAGTAATCTAAATTATAAAATGGCTTATATTTATTGAGTTTCCTTCTTATCAGCAATTCAAAACTTTGTTCTGCCGCCTCATACTGAAAACCTTCGAACTCTCTTTGTTTCAACTCGTTAACTATTTCCGCAACGATTGGGTCGTTTGGCAAAATGGTCGGGTCAACTTTCTGAATTTTTTTAAGCAGTGTCGCCTTGCCGGAAACTTCGCTCATCAGATAGCGACGTAAATTACCGACCGACTGTGGCACAACATGTTCAAAACTTTCGCTCACCTTCTTAACGCCATCTATATGCATACCGCCCTTGTGCGTAAAAGCACTTTTACCGACATACGGAGAAGAAGATGCAAGCCCGACGTTTGAAATGTCTGCAATTCGGCGTGCCGTCTGCGTTAGCAAGACGATTTTATCTTGAGGTATGCAATCATACCCTCTTTTAAGTTGAAAGTTGCCTATTAAAGTAGACAAATTAGCGTTTCCGCAACGTTCGCCAAACCCGATAAACGTGCCTTGCACGTGGGTTGCCCCTGCGTCTACCGCACTCATAGACTGTGCTACAGCCATTCCGGTGTCGTTGTGGCAATGTATGCCGATTTCTGTTTGAGGGTGCATTTCCTTAATTTCTTTTGTTATGTTGTAGATGTCCGAAACATAGGTTCCGCCGTTTGTGTCACACAAACAGACAACATCACAACCGCCCAAAACCGCCGCACCCACACATTTTTTTGCATAATCGGGGTCGGAGAAATAGCCGTCAAAAAAATGCTCGGCATCAAAAACCACATATTTACCGTGTTTTTTCATGTATGCAACCGTGTCTTTAATCATCTCTAAATTTTCTTCAAAGGTGGTACGTATAACCTTTTGCACATGAAGATCCCAACACTTACCGAAGATAGAAACTGCCGGCGTGTCGGCACTAAGCAAAGAATTTACATTAGAATCGTCTTCAATGTTGATGTTCTTTCTGCGAGTGCTACCAAAGGCACATAAAACAGAGGTTGTAAGCGGTTCTTGCTTAATTCTTTTAAAAAACTCTAAATCTTTTGGGTTAGAACCGGGGTTGCCGGCTTCTATGAACCTTATGCCTAAATCGTCTAAGGCATGGGCAATGTGAAGCTTGTCTTCCACAGAAAAAGCAATGCCTTCGCCCTGCATACCGTCTCGCAAGGTAGAATCGAACATATTTAGTGTATTCATAATATTTTCCTCCTACTTTTGTTTGATGCCAAAACCATGACATCAAACAGCCCCCCGGAGTTTCACGGCTTTTGTAAAACCCCGGTGCTTAAGCCCGGGGTTTTCCCTTTAAACAGGCTAAGCCATCAGTTTATTAATTGCGTTAATCAAAGATAAAATAGAAGATTCTATAATATCGGTAGACAGACCTCTGCCGGTTACGGTGCGGTTTTCACATGAAACTTTCACAATAACTTCACCTAAGGCGTCTTCGCCCGAGGATACGGCATTAATTTTATATTGTTTTAATTCAAACGGAAGGTTAACAATTTTTTGAATCGCTTGGAAGGCTGCATCTACAGGGCCGTCTCCCGATGCAACTTGCTCTTGAATAGATCCGTCTGCGCCTTCTAAGGCAACATTAGCAGTTGCTTGAATAATGTTTCCGCTGTTAACAACAAATTTATTTAGTTTGAAGTGCTCTACAACATTGGCCGATTTTTGCGAAACTAAGGCTTCTATGTCGTGTTCGGTAACTTCTTTTTTCTTGTCGCACAGCTTTTTGAACTCGTCGAAAGCCGTTTCTATCTCTTCTTGCGTAAGATCGTAGCCGATTTCTTTTAAGAAGTCTACAAAGGCATGTTTGCCCGAGTGTTTTCCGAGCACCATTTTGTTTGTTTTCAGCCCGACAGATTCGGGCGTCATAATCTCGTATGTTTCCCTTTTTGCAAGCACGCCGTGTTGGTGAATGCCGCTTTCGTGTGCAAATGCGTTTGCGCCAACGATTGCCTTGTTTGGCGGAATGCTAACGCCGATAATTTTTGAAAGCAAACGAGAAGTACGGTAAAGTTGTGTTGTTGTAATGTTTGTGTCCGCTTCAAATAAATGTTTGCGAGTCTTTATCGCCATAACTATTTCTTCTAAAGAAGCGTTGCCGGCACGTTCGCCGATGCCGTTTATGGTACACTCAACCTGTGTTGCACCTGCGCTTACGGAAGCCAAAGAGTTAGCGACACCCATGCCAAGGTCATTATGACAATGCACGGAAATGTCTATGTCGTCTATTCCTTCAACATTTTTCTTTAAGTAAGAGATTAACTCATACATTTCTTGCGGCAAAGCATAACCAACGGTGTCGGGTATGTTTATTGTTGTCGCACCGGCCTTTATTGCGGTTTCAACAGCCTTTGCCAAAAAAGCGTGGTCGCTTCGTGACGCATCTTCTGCCGAAAATTCTATGTCCGGCAACAATGTTTTTGCATAAGCAACAGATTCTTTAATGCGTGTCAAAACCTGTTCTTCTGTCATCTTTAGTTTATATTCCATGTGTAAAGGCGAAGTTGCCAAAAACAAATGGATTCTTGGGTAAGCGGCATACTTAACAGCCTCGTACGATGCGTCTATGTCTTTTTGCATGGAACGTGACAAAGAAGCAACGGTAGAATTCTTGACTGTTTGCGCAATTGTTTTTACACTTTCAAAGTCTCCCGGGGAAGAAATTGCAAACCCGGCCTCTATTACGTCTACGCCCAACACTTCTAACTGTTTGGCTATCTCTATTTTTTCTGATAAATTCATACTGCAACCGGGAGATTGCTCTCCGTCACGCAGTGTTGTATCGAATATTTTTATTGTTTTCATTGTAATACTCCTCAATCTATAAGTCTCGGTCGATTTATTTCAGTATTGCACCGGTGTCGGCACTTTGCACCATTCTTGAATACCGTGCAAGCCAGCCTTTAAGCGATTTCTTTTCTTCCAATTGCATGGTTTTAAGTCGCCCGTTTAGTTCTTCGTCCGAGATGTCTAAGTTAATAGAATAGTTGTCTATGTCTATAATTATGGTGTCACCTTCTTTAACATAGGCTATTAAACCGCCTGCCGCCGCCTCGGGAGAAACATGGCCTATTGAAGCTCCTCTTGATGCGCCCGAGAAACGTCCGTCGGTTATCAAAGCGACGTCTTTATCAAGCCCCATGCCGGCAAGTGCAGAGGTAGGAGCAAGCATTTCACGCATACCCGGGCCGCCTTTTGGGCCTTCGTAGCGGATTACCACAACGTCTCCCTTGTTTATCTCACCGTTCATTATGGCCGCATAAGCAGTGTCTTCGCTGTTAAAAACTCGAGCGTTGCCCGTATGCTTAAGCATTTCTTTTGCCACTGCCGAACGCTTAACTACACAACCGTCTTTAGCCAAGTTGCCGAATAAAACGGCTATACCGCCTGTTTTGCTGTAAGGTGAATCAAACGGACGTATAACGTCTCCCTTGCGTTTTGCCTTGCTCAAACGTTCAGAAAGCATACCGTCTATCGTATGACAATCGGTGAGCAAACCGTTGTTATATAGCTCTGCCATAACGGCGCCGACACCTCCACAAGCGTCAAGGTCTTCTATGAAGTGGTTTCCGGCCGGAGAAAGATGACATAAATTAGGTGTCTTTTCGCTAATTTCGTTCACCTTGTGCAGGTCTATCTTGAAGCCACATTCGTTGGCAATTGCCGGAATATGCAACATGCTGTTAGTGCTGCAACCAAGTGCCATGTCTACCGCGAGTGCGTTTGCAAAAGCCTCTTTGGTCATGATGTCCCTTGGTTTTAAGTCTTCTTCCACCACTTTCATGATTTGCATACCTGCGTGCTTTGCAAGTGCAATTCGTGCAGAAGAAGTTGCGGGAATTGTGCCGTTTCCGCTTAACCCCATGCCAAGAGCCTCTGTTAGGCAGTTCATGGAGTTTGCGGTAAACATACCCGAACAACTGCCGCAAGACGGACAAGCGTTGTGTTCGTATTCGGTTAGCTCTTCTTCCGTTATTGCACCTGTAGCATAAGAACCGATTGCTTCAAACATATTAGAAAGGCTTACCCTTTTGTCTTTAACCGTTCCGGATAACATAGCACCACCGGAAACAACGACAGAAGGAATGTTTAGGCGTGCGGCAGCCATAAGCATGGCCGGCACTATCTTGTCGCAATTTGGAACAAATACCAAGCCGTCAAAAGCATTGGCATAGGCGACAGATTCTATGCTGTCTGCAATAAGCTCCCTTGAAGGGAGGGAATAACGCATTCCCTCGTGCCCCATTGCAATGCCGTCGCAAAGCCCGATAGACGGAAACTCAAGAGGTGTGCCCCCTGCCATTCTTATGCCGTCTTTTACGGCTTTTGCGATTGTGTCTAAGTGTATATGGCCGGGTATTATTTCGTTCTGGGCATTAACAACGCCTATTAACGGGCGAGCAAGCTCTTCTTTTGTTAGCCCCATAGCGTAAAACAAAGACCGATGTGGGGCTCTGTCTACCCCTTTTTTAACTCTATCACTGTACATATATAATAATCCGCTTCCTAAAATTTATTGTATCAAGACAAACACAAATTATTTGTCTTGGTGCCAGCTCATTTTGCTACGCAATTTTTCGCCCGTAACCTCTATTTGGTGGTTAGCTTCCATGTTGCGAGTTGCAATAAAGTGAGGACGTTTTACTTGGTTTTCAAGCATCCAATTTCTTGCAAATGTGCCGTCTTGTATTTCGTGAAGAACTTTTTTCATTTCGTTCTTTGTTTCGTCTGTAATGATGCGTTTTCCTGTTTGATAATCGCCGTATTCGGCAGTGTCGGAAATTGAATAGCGCATTCTTGCGAGTCCGCCTTCGTTTATTAAGTCTACGATTAATTTAAGCTCGTGGCAGCATTCGAAATATGCCATTTCGGGAGCATAACCTGCTTCGACAAGTGTTTCAAAACCTGCTTTGATAAGCTGAGAAACGCCACCGCATAATACTGCTTGTTCGCCGAATAAATCTGTTTCGGTTTCTTCTTTGAAAGTTGTTTCAAATATGCCCGCACGGCCGCCGCCAACACCGCAAGCATAAGCAAGCGCCAAATCACGAGCTTTGCCTGTTGCATCTTGGTAAATTGCGATGAGGCAAGGAACGCCTTTGCCTTCCTGATATTGTGTACGAACTGTGTGTCCGGGGCCTTTTGGTGCAACCATCCAAACGTCAACATCGGCCGGAGGAACAATTTGTCCGAAGTGAATGTTGAAACCGTGTGCGAAAACCAAAGATTTTCCGGCTGTCATGTGCGGCTTGATGTTTTCTTCGTAGAGTTTGCCTTGTTTTTCATCGTTTACTAATATCATAACGATGTCAGACGCTTTCGCCGCATCGGAAGCAGTCATAACTTTTAAGCCCGCTTCTTCGGCTTTTTTCCAAGAAGGGCTGCCGTCGTATAAACCAACAATAACGTCTACACCGCTTTCTTTTAAGTTAAGTGCGTGTGCATGACCTTGAGAACCGTAACCTACTATTGTAACGGTTTTGTTTTTCAAGAGGGATAGATCACAATCTTTTTCATAATACATTTGTACTGCCATAATTCTTTTCTCCTTAATTTTTATAAACTATGTTTATTATTTTTATATGCTTTTGCATCGCCAAAATAGCGTAATAGCCTTAGTCGTCACAAATTGTGCCCTCGCCGCGTTCGATTGCCGTAATACCGGTACGAGAAATTTCCAATATGCCGTATTCGTCTAACAATTTAAGCAAGGCGTCGTTTTTCTCGGTTGCGCCGGCAAGCTCTATCACCATAGATGTGGCGCTTATGTCAACAATTTTTGTGCGGAAAATGTCGCAAAGTTCTATGATTCCGGCACGATTTTTGGAGTTGGCCTTTACCTTAACTAAAATCAACTCTTTGTATACAGATGTTTTTGAACGCAGTGCCTTGACCTTAACAACGTCTATCAACTTTGTAAGTTGCTTTTTAATCTGCTCCAAAACATGCTCGTCGCCGACAATTTCTATTGTTATGCGTGAAATTGCGCTGTCTTGTGTTTCGCCGACAGAAAGCGAGCGTATGTTATAACCCCTGCGTGAAAAAAGCCCGATAACCTTTGCCAACACGCCCGATGTGTTTTTTACCAATATAGATAAAACGTATCTTCTAACCATTTGTCTTGTCCTCCTAAAATATTATCAGTCAAGCTC
>CAYJNC010000042.1:9993-11235 GCA_964371185.1 uncultured Christensenellaceae bacterium | reverse complement strand
GCATCTAACAATTCAAATTGTTCGAGTGCTATTTGAAATGGTTCAAAAGTATTTACCAAGCTTTCATCTATCCTTCCGTAACTTTAATTTACACTAATTCTTCATATCAATCTTATTCTTTTAATCTTTCACACACAAGCAAAGTCAGGTCGTCTTCCGGTTTAATATGCACCTCGTGCTTCACCCTTGCAATAAACTCTTCACCCGTGAAATGCTCGTTAGCAAAAAGTTCTCGTAGGCGTGCATGACCTTTTGTATCTGTGTCTTTTATGCCGTCTGAGAATATGAGCAAGCGTTCTCCTTCTTTTAAAGTAACTGTCTTCTCTTCAAACTCATCGTCTAAAAACCAGTTGCTTATCGGCGCCGCCGACAACACTAACTCGGAAATTTCGTTGCCGTCATACAATATCGGCAAAGTAGAAAACCCGGCATTTGAATAGGTGATTTCACCGGTTTTTAAGTCAAGCGAGAACAAGAAAACCGTTATGTAAACAGAGTCTTCCAACTCTAATCTTACGAATTCCTGCCGCACCTTTCTAAGTATTTCCGCCGGTTCACAACAACCAAACGACGTCGCCAACCGCACCGCACGATAGAAAAACACCGCTATCATGCAAGGCATTACACCATGCCCCGACACATCTGCCACATACATAATTAGCTTGCCATCTTTTTCTATGCAATCATAAATGTCTCCCCCCACCGCCTCACACGGAAAAAAGCCCGCATTAAACTCATAGCCCGCTTTTATAGGCAAAACATTTTTTATTAATGATTGCTGTACCCTTCTTGCTAACTGCAAATCTCTTTGCATCTTAGCGTTTTGGGTAAGTAAATTCTGTTTAATATTATAGTCTAACGTAACATCTCTGATAATCTCTACCGCCGACTCAATCGAACCATCGTTTTCAAAAAGAGGAGACACCGAAACGTAGTAAACTTTGTCTTTACACTTACGTGTATGCTGCTGTGGCCTTCCGTTTAGCATAACATCCCAAACAGTGCAGCGTTCACACCTGTCCTTCTCTCCGAATATTTCAAAACAGTCTCCGCCTATCGCCGATTTATCTTTTGCAAAACACTTGTCGTACGCGTTATTTGTTAGTGTTATTTTGCCATCTTTTGTAACTATGCGAATCATGTCTGAAATAGAATCTATAATAGAGATTACATATTCTTTTGTAACAAAACCGCCATCTACATTCATTTAGCCCTCTTCAAATTCTTTTAGTAATGTCCTCA
>CAYJNC010000042.1:3052-9893 GCA_964371185.1 uncultured Christensenellaceae bacterium | reverse complement strand
CTGATGTATACTACTCGCTGAGAAATTTTGTCTTTCCCTTGATAACAAACAATAATCGGTTTGTTGTGCTGTAATGCAAACCTCAACGTTCTGCTTACAATATCACTCATAATTTTTCCCTTACAATAATATAGTAGCATAAATAATTTGCTTTGTTAATAAGAATTTTTAAAACATTTTATTAAAAAACATTTCCGGCTCAGTTTGTGAATAAAATTATATCATTTGCGGCATTATGCTTGTTTACTACTTTGACAACCGCACTATTCTCCGCCTCTAATGGCTTCAAGCGGGCTCATTTTCATAGCTTTTTTTGCAGGGTAGATTCCCGAAATTATCCCGACAAAAGTTGCAATCGCAACCGCCCCCAAACTAAGCCACCACGGAATAGACATTGCAACACCATGCTCGAAATACATTCCAAACAAGCTCATTTCTCCGCCGCCTATGCTTGTTATCGCGGCCAATACGTAGCTTATTATAAGCCCTATTATTCCACCCGAAAGCCCGATCATGGCGGACTCAACCAAAAACATAACATTTATTTTGCTTATAGACAGGCCAATAACTTTCATTACGCCTATCTCCCTTTTTCGTTCGAGTATGCTTGCAAGCATAGTATTTGCAATTCCGATTGCGGAAACCAACAACGATATCAGCCCGATTGCAATAAGCTGGCTTTGCTGTTGTCTTTGCTGGTCTTGCATTTGCGAAATCCACTCGGTTGGGCTGTATGCCTGAAAGCCCATTTCTTTGATGGAATCCAACACCGCTTGCACGTTTGCAACGTCGTCTACATTAACATATGCACTTGAATACGTCCCCTCCGAAACATTTTGGTTTTCCATAAGTTTACGGTTTTCTTTAATAAGCGTCTCTGCCGCTTTCATGCTAATATAAATGTTGTAACTTTCATTGTCTTCGGCAGGTGCAAGCACACCACTCACCGTTGCCTTATATAGCTTTGGCGCCGGATTGTCCGGCGTAACTTCTATGTCACTGCCGTCATTCCACGACGGATAATAATCTAACTTTTGCGAGAGCCAATCTATATCTGTGTCGCTCGTTTCTCCCTCATCGTAATAATTGTAAGACACAAGAGGAGTGCCTCTGCCATCTGTAAAATACTGCCCAACGTTTGAACCCATAACAAGTTCAATCTCGTTGCTGTCGGAAAAAACTTCTCCCTCCGCAAAAGAAAAACCCATCGCTTCCGGGTCTACCGCCAAAACTTGAGTTCCGGCAGAATATTTGCCCATCACAATGTATGCAGGAATACTAAGCACACCCGTTACACTCGAAACATTTTCTATTGCCTTGAATCGGTGAACAGACTGTTCGCTTACACCCGAACTGTTAGAATTGCTTTCGCCAAACACTTCTATTTGTGTTAGGTCGCTGTCTTGCATTATCAACTCGTTGAACTGCTCCATATTTCCGATGCCCAAAGCCATCATTATGGTAATGCAGGCAGTTCCGATAATAACCCCTAAGACAGTCAGGAATGTTCGCATTTTTCGTCGCCATAAATTTGAGGCTGCCAAACGAACAAGATCATAAAATGTCATCGTCGGAAAAGTCCTCCATAAGCTCTTTTTCTCTTTTCGCCTTACTCTTCTTGACCGCTACTATTATAATTACTACGGCCACACCGCCTACAATTGCAAAAATCAGCCACATCGGAAAACTAAAAGACTCTTCCTCCGGCATCATTTCCTCGTCATAGTAATAATAATCTATTACATCTTCTTCTATTGTAGTATTAAGCGGAATTTCCAACTCGTAAAAATCTCCGAATTCGTCCTCATAGGTAACAAGAAATTTTCCCTCGACAGGCCCCGTCATCGAACCGCCCGAAGATATGTCTCTTGCCCCACTTGCAGGAGAATCCATGGCATCGTAAACCAATTCGCCGCCGGCACCGCTCACACTTGCGTAAATGTCTGCCGTCTTACTCGCTCCCGATTCTAAGTTTCCTAAAAAAGAGCTTGAGTCGGGCACAAGGCCGGGAACATCTAACACCACCGTAACATTGTATAGCGTATTCTTACCCTTGTTGTACAGATTTAGTGAAGTAGATGTTGAATCTCCTACGTATACAACTTCCGGAAGCGTGGGTGCATCGTAATCTAAACGTATTTCTTGTCGAATTTGGATTGTGATTTCGTCTTGAGCGGTATAGCTTGTGCCTTTTGAATCTTCGTATGCTATTGCTATGTCTATCTTTTGCGGTCCGGATTTAGCATCTGCACGGGCTTCCATCTCAAATGTAAATGTCTTCTTGCTGTCTGACGAAATAGATTCTATGTAGGAAGTTGAAGCCCCGCCCTCCGGCATTAAATCTGTCGTTTGGCTCTTATAGCTAACCGTTAAATTTTTAACACTTTCTTGTTTGCTGGTGTTTTCAAGCGTCACCTCTACACTGAAAGTTTCGCCCGCCTTAACAGGATCGGCAGAAACTTCATAGTTGCTCATTATGACCTTCGGCTGAGACGTCGTCTGAGGGTCTTCGCTCGCCTCCGATTCTACCTTGCCGTCGCTTATATTAACATTTATGCTGAAATCTTTTGAATACTCTTCGCCGTCTACGGTGTAGCGGACATTAACACCTAAGGGGTAACTTCCGTTTTTCCTGTCCGCCTTAAGCGGTATAGCAAACCTTGCCACAAAAAAGTTCGGGACGTCTGCAAACTCTTGTCCGACCGGTATATTGTCATAATTACTTATAACAAAAGGTCCGCCGTCGCCACCCAAAGACAGCGTACAATATATGGGGCCGTCCGATGTTTTCATGGTGTCGGGACCATTAAGCGGAAGAACCACATTAGCCATATTGTCAGCAATGGTAGGCGTATAGCCTTGGCCATAAGTATGATCCATTCCATAGCCGATGTATCCACCGTTTATCACCATATCATAATCTATATCCGTCGGCTCTGTGCTCGGCGCCGCGCTTTCGCTTGGCAACGCACTTGCAACCGTTACCTCTCCGCTTGCAAAGCCTACGCTCGTCATACTCAATATTAATATCAAAATAACAACTACAACAACCCACTTTTTCATTCTACAACACTTCCTTCGCTTTGTTTGATGTCAATTTTTTTCTTTTCGTTTATCTGAACTTCTTTTATCTTACCGTCTATCACATGAATAACTTTATCCGCATACTCGGTTTTGGACGGGTCATGTGTTACAAAAACAAGCGTAGCACCTCTTTTTTGCGCAACCCTTGTAATAATGTCCATTATTTGAATAGATGTTGCCGAATCTAAATTACCGGTCGGCTCGTCCGCAAAAATAATTTCGGGTTTTGAGATGATTGCTCGGGCTATTGAAACCCTTTGTTGCTGGCCTCCGGAAAGTTCGTTCGGCTTGTTGTTTAGATGGTCTTTTAACCCCATGCTTATCAAAAGTTTTTTGGCAATTTCCATACGTCTTTTTGTGGGCACACCACGAAACATAAGCGGTAACGCAACATTCTCCGCCGCACTCATAGTCCCCATTAAATTAAACGACTGAAACACAAAACCAATATGTCTTAATCTAAAATCTACCAATTCACGCTCTGTCATCTTGTGAATGGCTTTTTTCTTAATAAACACCTTACCGCCCGTTGGGTGCTCTAATCCGGCAAGTAAGCTAAGCAGTGTAGACTTACCGCTTCCCGACGTTCCGAGAATCGCACAACACTCCCCCGGCATAATGTCTACATCTACGCCGTTAAGCGCTTTTATGACAACATCACCCGTACGATAGAACTTTTTCAAGTCTCTTGCTATAATAATCGGCTCCACTGATTCTCTCCTGATTTTTCTGTACAAATATAACTAAATTATATAGCAAATCTCAAAAATTCGCAACTAACAGTAAGATATTCTTTGTATTGTAATTTTTTTCATGGTATAATACCCAAAAATATAATCGTAGAGGTACTTTTCATGATAGGAATACGAGTGGACGGCAACGAAAAAATCGGCACCGGACATTTAATGCGCTGTATATCTATAGCAAGTCGGTTAAAATCGTTGGGGCATTCTCCGCTTTTTTTCACGATAGACGGGCAAAATATTATAAAAAAGGCCGGTTTTGATTTTTATACATTGCCGGGCACATATGACGACCTGTCAAAAGAATATATTAAACCTGCTTTAGACGAAAACAAAATTGACACCTTGTTGATAGACACTTATTTCGCCGATGCAGACTATTCAAGCAGAATTCAAGGCATCAAGACTGCTCGTATTTTCGATTTTGGCGACGATTCTTGCGTGTGCGACATGGTGATAGACTATAACATAGATTATGACGTATATAATTTCACAGGTTGCAAAACCGCACTGCTCGGCGCAAAATATATACCCCTACGTGAAGAATTTTCCGATTTGCCTGCCGTCACCGTTAAAGACACGGTCAAAGACGTCTTGATAACAACGGGAGGAACAGACAAACACAACATAACAGGTCAGCTGATTATGGCACTTTCAAAAAAGGAAGAGTTTGAAAACATAACTTTTCATGTTGTGATAGGCGGTCTTAATGTGCATAGCAAAGAAATACAAAGTTTGGCTAAACAACACAATAATTTTATTTGTTATGAAAACATAGGTAACATGGCAATTTTGATGAATTCGTGCGATGTCATACTTTCTGCCGGAGGCACCACACTGTATGAAATATGCGCCTGCGCAAAACCTTGTGTTGCCTTCAGCATTGCCGATAATCAAGACCTTGCAGTCACAACAATGCACGAAAAAGGCCTTATGTGTTCGGCCGGTATATATGAAAAAATCGGTCAGAAGTGTATAGACAAAGTATTGTTTTACCTAAATGAATTTTGTAGTTCATATGAATTGCGCGAAACTTTCTCTAAAAACGGCAGGCAAGCAATAGACGGAAAAGGTGCTTTGCGTTTGGCAAAAAAACTTATTGAATTGTAAGTGATATGGTTATCTAACTTACACAAGCAAAAATAAAAACAGTTTTTTATTAAATAAACATAAAAATTTTATGTTTTGAATAAATCTTAAAAATACTGTATAATAAACATCAAGATAAAGCTTTTGAGAGGGATAAATTTTGAACATACTAAACACGCTTTCAGACGCACAGATACTAAAGTCTAAAAGGGCGTTAAAAAAGCAACTTCTTTTAAATGAAGATTTAACCGAGAAAAAGATCGCACTTTTAAGCGGTTCCACAATCGGCGAAATACAGCCCATATACGAGCTGTATTTGTTGTCGCACGGCATTAAACCAACTTTTTTCATCGGGCAATACAACCGCTACTATGAAGAAGCCGTGTTTTGCGATTCCTCGCTTGGCGAATTTGCGCCCGACCTGATTTACGTTCATACTTCAAACTTTAACATAGATAAATGGCCAAATCCGACCGACAGCGAAGAACAAGTGCTATCGTTGTTAAACGAAACATTTGAAAAACAAGAACAAGTTTTGAGTTCTCTTACACAAAACCACTCTTGCCCGATAATTCAAAACAACTTTGAGCCCTTGCCTTATCGAATACTCGGCAACTATGACGTTGTTTCAAAATCCGGCAGATTAAACTATATAAACGCACTTAACGAAAGGCTGTATTCTTACGCCCGTGACAATAGCAATATTTACATAAACGACATAGCCTATTTGTCATCGCTGTGCGGCATAGACAACTGGTCTGATGCTAACAGCCTATATTTATACAAGTACGCTTTATCCCCACAGGCCATTCCCCTGCTATGCAAAAGCATAGCAAACATCACTAAGGCCATTTTCGGCAAAAACAAAAAAGTGCTGAGTGTCGACCTCGACAACACCCTATGGGGCGGCATTGTGGGTGACGACAAGGAAATAGCAATCGGCGACGAAACCCCCATAGGCTACGCCTATTCGGATTTTCAAAAATATATTAAGGCGCTCATCAGCACCGGCGTTTTACTGAACGCATGTTCAAAAAACGAAGAAAAAACCGCAAAAGAGGCTTTTTCGTTGCCTAATCAGGTGCTTAGTGCAGAGGATTTCGCCTTGTTTCAAGCCAATTGGAACGAAAAAAGCGAAAACTTGAAAGACGCTTCCACAAACCTAAATTTACTGCTCGAAAGTTTTGTTTTTGTAGACGACAACCCGGCAGAAAGAGAGCTTGTTCTTTCTATGTTACCCGAAGTTGAGGTCGTTTCGCTTACATCAGAACCGTCGGAATACATTTCGTGTATCGACCGTCAAGGCTATTTTGAAAGCGTGGGAATATCGCAAGACGATATAAAAAGAAATTCGTTTTATCGTTCCGATCAAAAAAGAAAAGAAGCACAAAAGACTTTTGCAAGCTATGAAGAGTACTTGTCTTCACTTGAAATGACTTGTGAATTGACAGGTTTTTCAAATGTTTCAAGAATAACTCAACTCGTCAATAAAACCAACCAATTTAATTTAACCACATTAAGATACACACAATCTGAAATCGAAAACATAGCAATTTCAGACAGTTATATTAAAATTTCGGCACGTCTTAAAGACAAATTCGGTGACAATGGCATTGTTAGCGTGCTCATCGGCAAGGTAGACGGCAACGTCTTAAACATAGATTTATGGGTGATGAGTTGCAGGGTGTTTAAACGAAATTTAGAGTTTACCATGTTAGACGAATTGATTCGGCTTTGCAAAGAAGCCGGCATTAAAACCATAACCGGGCAATACATTCCAACGGCAAAAAATGCCTTCGTTGCAAATTTATACGAAAGTTTAGGATTTATCAAAACTACTCAAAATCATTTTGAGTATGTGGTGACAGACGAATATACAAATAAAAACCAAGTGATGGGAGTAACATATTTATGACAAAAGAACA
>CAYJNC010000042.1:0-2952 GCA_964371185.1 uncultured Christensenellaceae bacterium | reverse complement strand
GCGATTTAGAAACGGTGATGAATTGGCGGATGCAAAAAGATATCACCAAGTATCTGAACACCGATCCGGTTTTGACACTTGAAAGCCAAGTTCAATGGTTTGAAAATTTAAATTCTAAACCTTATTTTTATAATTGGATAATTCAGGTAGACAATAAGGACGTGGGCGTCGTGCAAATCGTCGCCATGAATGAAGAGCAAACCACTTGCGAATGGGGTTACTACGTCGCACAAAAAGAGGCTCGTTCGCTTGCGCTTGCGGTTTCTGTCGAGCTTAGTTTGTATGATTATATTTTTACTCAAACTAAAATGCAAAGCATAACCTGCGAAACTTTCACAAAAAACGCATCGGTCGTAAAAATCCACGAATTATGTGGGCTTAACATGGTTACCGTATATAAAGACCATGTGCATAAAAACGGCAAATCTTTTGATGTCGCATTGCAAGAAATAACAAGGGAAAAATGGGAATCTCAAAAAGATTCTATCGATTATACTTCAATAGAATTTGAAAAATAAAACCGCCACCAATATATTTTTACAAATATTGTCGAAGGCGGTTTTTCTTTACGATAAATAACTTTTACAGTACGTCTTTTAATTCGTCCTCCGACTCTACTACACCGATTTCATAATCTATCGTAATAACTTCACCCGGGGCAATCATCGGAAGTGTACCCGCTTCACGATTTGCAGCCCTGCCTGTCGGCACAGAGTTGCCGGGCTCTAAACCAACAACATACTCACCTTCGCCTATCATTTTCCATTCAGTGAAACACTTAAGCTGATTTGTGTTGAATTTAGTATAGGCGCCAAATTGAAGTGCGTCGTTAAATATGCACGCATAAGTCTCGTTGCCCTCTTGTTCAAGGTCGTGGAAGAAAACTTGCTCGTTGTAGCCATGTGTCGGCCCGTCAAATTTGTCGAAACAATCTATTCCTTTTGCCGCCTCTTCGTCTCTCGGCCTAACTTTTGCTTGTGAAAAATGAATCAACCGTGAATCTTCGCTTAACACCGGGAATCCAAAGTTTATGTGATATAGAAACATGCACGGTTTTTCTTCAAACCCTAAATTTTCTATTTTATCGCAAATTTGTATTTTCTTAGAACCCATTTTCGTTTTGATAGTACGTGTAAGAGTCAAATTTTCACTGAAAACTTCGCTTTCATTAACTTTGCCGCGCACACAAATTTCAAATTCGTCACCGTTCCACTCTTTGTAAACGGAAACATCACTTGCACGCAAATTGCTTATTCTGCCATGCAATCCATACTCTTTCCCCTCGTCAACGCTTGGTGCACCCTGTGCGCTTAACCCGCAGGTTGTTATCAAGCCGGCCGTAAAATTACGCAAAAACGACAAACCATCTTTTTCAAACATTTCCGGGCTCACGACTCCTGTTTTTGAAATATAACCGATAGCCTTTCCGCAAAAACTCGCCCATGCGATATCCATACCGCGCGAAGGAAGAATTGTGAACTCGAGACCGCTTCCTGTTTTAACATCTATGGTGCGCACACCGTCTGCCTTACCCGAAGTAAGCATGCCCTCACGAGCATCGGCCAATTGCGACACATCGCCTACTCTTTTCATTATTTCTGTTCTTGTATACTCTTTTCCGTAAATCTTAGCCATTCTTTTATCTCCTTGTAATTAATTTAAAAACCGATATGTTGTATATCGGAAATAGGTTTTAACAGTAGAGTCTCAATATAACGGTTATTCAAAATACTTTGCCGTTACAAAAGAACTTTATTCCAACAATTATTACTTGCCATAAATCATCTCTTGAAAATTCTGCCACTTAAAAAGCACCTTCAACAATGCTCCGTTCGTTGCACAATTCATATGTCGTGCGCGCTCAAACACACGTCTAAAACCTTTATGGGTGTGTTGAGAAAGTCCGATTTATGAAATTTTGTCGAACGGGCTTGCAGTTTAAGGCAAAAATCGCAGCTTTAGCACCGCTAAGGCGAGGCTTTTTAACGCTAAAATGCAAGTCGAGGCGATGAAATTGCGAAATTATGACTTTTTTCAACACACCCTTATATATTTTATGCTGTCGGTTAAGTCTGCGGCATAGGCAACATACAAAACCATCGCAGACCTTTTTTCATCGCAAAACGCTTCGGCTTGGTCTGTCTACCAAATGTGTTTTTTCAATTCGTTCTAACTAATCATAAAACCGTTTTACTGTTTTTTATGGCGTCAAACCTATACTTCCGGGTCGTCTTCTTGCCCCTCTGCCGATTGTTCTTGCGTTTCTGTCAATTCAAAATAGTCTGCACTCACAAATCCGATTTGCCCGTCAAAGTCTATTTCAAACCAGCCTTCCGGTTGCGAAACAACCGTGTATTCTTCTCCTAAACCCGCCTGCCCTAATATGTCTGATTCCGTGTCCGGTTGGCTTCTTACATTTACGTTTTCACTAACATTCACAACCTTGCCGACCATGCCTCCCGTTGGGCTCAATTCCGACATTATCGTCGCCTTTAAATTGTCTGACCATTCCGTTTCGCCCTCTTCTAATAATTCTACATTGTTTTCGCTGTAAACTATGTATTTATCTTCTGAAATCAAGCTTTCCCATTCGCCGTTACTTAGCCTAAAAGCGCCCGAATCCGTACCGCTGGTATACGACAAACTGCCGCTTTCTGTTTGGAAGGCACTCATCAGGTAAACAAAATAAATTGTTTCCTTGCGAATGTCTTGTCCGCTAAACTCACAAGACACTATCGTTTCATTTGTGCCGTCACTCAACTCATAAATACCTCCCGAGCAAGTGTTCCCATCGCCAAAGTCTATGCTTATTTCTTTAAACGGCTCTTTGTTTTCTTGTTCGTCTACCTGTGTTAACCTGTTGTCTACCGCAATATCAACAGTTTCCATAAACAACGGCATAAAATCCGCAAATTCTTTTGAAAGCGGAGCCGTTTCACCCACCGTAAAAGT
>CAYJNC010000041.1:7553-11255 GCA_964371185.1 uncultured Christensenellaceae bacterium | reverse complement strand
CCGAGTAGCAAAACAGAGCGTGACTTTTGTTCGGAAGAGGACGAGCAACGGAACGGTTGAGGGACAAATTTCAATTTGTCACGAGTAAAGTGTAGTTTGCGAGGACGAGGGAGGGATTCGCTCCGGTAGTTTTTCGCACTGCTCAAAACCACCTATCACGCCGCCTCCGGCACAAACAGTCCCCCGGACTGTTTTAAAACCTTTCGGTTTTGCCTTCGTGTTCGAATCCTTCTTCATATTTTCGCAAAAAAATAAAGCCCTCACTTCGTGAGAACTTTACTTTTTTGGCGGAAAGGGAGGGATTCGAACCCTCGGTACGCTATTAACGTACACACGATTTCCAGTCGTGCGCCTTAGACCAGCTCAGCCACCTTTCCATAAAGCAACTGCTTTAGCAATAAATATTCTATCATAAAAACTGTTGACAAACAAGGTTTTTACACACTTTTTTTATTTTTTATAATAATCCCCTAATATTTTAATAGTTTTGGCCGTTTATGGTGTATAATATACCTATTAAATTCATTTTTGGGGGATTGTTATGCGTAGCGAAATTTTGTTAGAAACATTAGAGGTATCTCCTGTTATTGCCGCAATAAAAAGCGAAGAACTAATTTCGGTTGCGACAAAAAGCGAATGCAGTATCATTTTTTTGCTATGTGGCGACATATGCAACCTGCCATCATTAGTTAAAACACTAAAACAAGCAGATAAAATTGTTTTCGTTCACATAGACCTCGTCTTAGGGCTCTCTTCACACGAGGCCGCCGTGCGCTACATAAAAAATAACACACTTGCAGACGGCATAATAAGCACTAAATCTCAACTTGTCAAATGTGGCAAAGACAATGGTCTGCTTGCAATTCAACGTTTTTTCGCCTTAGATTCCCTCGCTTTGTCTAACATAATGAAACAAAAAAGCGAAGCCGACATCATAGAAGTTTTGCCCGCAATATCACCTAAAATCATAGAGAAAATTACAAAAACAGTTAGGACACCAATTATTGTCGGTGGTTTAATAGACGAAAAGACCGATGCAATACAAATGCTAAGCGCCGGTGCTGTCGGCATTTCAACCACAACAAAAGCCGTTTGGTCTGCCTAAACATCCTACATATCCCTCGTCGCAATAAAATTAACATCTGTATCAAGCACATTTTTTATTACGACGTCGCCCACACGAACGGGTGAAATCATCTCTATATCCGAAAGAGAATGAACAGCCTGCATAACCAAACTTTTATTTATCGGACGGTCTGTTCTTACGGGTAATCTTTTGTGCACGCCACCTAATATCTTCACGGTTGAAGTAACAACACGCACAGGCGCACTCACCTCTTCTTTTCCGTATACTATCCCTCTTTTGCAGCCTGCGCCGCTTACTTTTATCTCTTCGCCTTCTTCTACTTTCAGCCGACAGCCACTTGGGCATACTATGCAAATTAATTCTTTCATTTTGTTTGCTCCTCTATCGATATAATAAGCCTATCGGAAACTACGTCTTCAAGTAGCTTTTTAGACAAAACCACTTTTTCCATCTCGCCCGGTGCTAAATGTTTACGCTTAAACCTTGCTATCACCTTTTCTTTGTCACTTACACAGACAGTTTTATTCTCATAGACGTTGTTAACCCTAAAAAACATTTCTATGTCTTCGCTTTTACTGCGGATTTTTTGCGGAACGGTGTATGTTATGCCGGGCTTTGTTTCGATTGAAATAACCTTATCGTCATAGTTATTGTTGCACCCAACCGCGCACCTTCCGGCTTTCATGCTTTCGTTTGTCACATAGTCTACCAAATCATGCACATGCACAACATTTCCACACGCAAATATGCCCGGAATTGACGTTTCCATGTTTTCAAACACAATCGGCCCGCCCGTGCGTGGGTCTATTTCTATGCCCGCCTCTCTCGACAGTTCGTTTTCGGGAATAAGCCCAACAGACAAAAGCACGGTATCGCAATCAAAAGTCATCTCTGTTCCTTCTATCGGTTTTCTGTTTTCGTCTACTTTTGCGACACAGACACGTTCTACCCTGCCCTGCCCCTTAATTTCTGTTATGGTATGCGACAAAAACAGTGGTATGTCGTAGTCCTCTAAACACTGCACAATATTTCTGTTTAGACCGCCCGAATAGGGCATCACTTCCACGCAAGCCAAAACTAGCGCACCTTCAAGAGTCATCCTTCTTGCCATAATAAGCCCGATGTCTCCCGATCCTAATATTACAACTCTCTTGCCGACCATATACCCTTCAATGTTAACATAGCGTTGCGCCGCACCCGCCGTCAAAATGCCGGCCGGGCGATCTCCGGGAATGCCTATTGCCCCCCGAGTCCTCTCGCGACAACCCATCGCAAGCACAATTGCATTCGCCTCATACACAACATAACCGTCTTTTGAATTCAACGTATGTACTTCTTTTTGATGCGTCAGACTAAGCACCATCGTATCTAATTTTATGTCTATATTCTTTTGTTTAACATCGTCTATGAATCGCTGTGCATATTCCGGCCCGGTAAGTTCTTCTTTGAAATAGTGCAAACCAAAACCGTTATGAATACACTGGTTTAATATTCCACCCGGCTCGTAATCTCTTTCTATTATCAATATATTCTCTGCATCGCTTGCAGCAGTCGCCGCCGCCAAACCTGCCGGGCCACCGCCAATAATTATCAAATCATATTTCATTTTGTTTCCCCCGTAAGAATATATGTTCCCTCTTTTCCCATCAAAACTTTTTCCATGGGTATTTTGAGCTCCCGAGAAATTATTTCAGCCACTTTCGGGCCGCAAAAACCGCTCTGACATCGCCCCATGCCTGCGTTACACCGCTTCTTTACACCGTCTACGCTAACCGCTTGCACCGGCCTTCTCAGCGCATCTACAATTTCGCCTTCGGTTATGCCCTCGCATCTGCAAATCACTCGCCCATACAGCGGATTATTCTTTATCGCCTCGTTTTTTTCTTGCGCCGACATTTCGTTTATCCTTACCACACTGCGTGTTTGCGTGTAACTTTCTTTTGCAGACATTTTAAGCCCATCTTCTTTTAATATGCCTACACACATTTTTGCGATTGCCGGTGCGGCACTCAACCCGGGAGATTGTATCCCCGCCAAATTAACGAACCTTTTGACCGAGTCAGCCATTTTTATGATAAAATCCGGTTGGTCGCTGTGCGCACGAACACCTGCAAAATTACGAATCATCACCCTTTGGTCTAATTCGGGAACGCTTTTTTTTGCCGTCTCCCAAACAAAATCAAGGCCTTTTCTTGTGGTTGCGACATCGTCACCGTCTTTTATGTCTTGGGCATTAGGCCCCACAATTAAATTACCGTGAACGGTCGGCGATACCAAAACACCCTTGCCGACTTTACTCGGACACTGAAAAACCACACTGTTAACATGGGTTCCGTTGTTTTTGTCTAACATAAAATATTCCCCTCGACTCGCAAATATGCTAAACTCCCTTTCGCCTGCCATGTTCAGAATTTTATCTGCATGGACACCCGCCGCATTAACAATGTATTTTGCCCGAATGTCTTGCTTAATTGTTTTAACATTGAAAAAATCTGCTTGGGCTTGTATCCCCACAACCTCGTTGTCTAAAAAAACTTTCACGCCGTTTACTGCCGCTACCTCGGCAAGCGCAATACACAAATCCCACGGGCTTACAATAGCACCTGTTTTTGCAT
>CAYJNC010000041.1:4874-7543 GCA_964371185.1 uncultured Christensenellaceae bacterium | reverse complement strand
CTTTTGCCAACACTTCTTGTGCCGACAAAATGCTCATGCCCCGAACACCGTTTTTCTTTCCTCTTTCATAAAGCTCCTCTACGGTTTGCATTTCTTCTTGCGAAAAAGCCAATACAAGCGAACCACATTTATCGTAATGAACAGAAAGATTTTTGCACAGTTCTTCCATTACCGCCGAGCCTTCTATATTACACTTTGCCATAAGCGTGCCCGGTTTCGGGTCATACCCCGCATGTACAATTCCGCTGTTTGCCTTTGTTGTTGCATCTGCAACATCGTTTTCTTTTTCTATTACCGCAACATTTATATTATATTTAGAAAGTTCATAAGCCGTTGCCGCACCTATCACACCACAACCTATTATTGCCACATCGTATACCATATCTTTTCCTTTCCACAAAAAAAGAGTAATATTAACTGCCCCGTCTAATGGGGATAATAATATCACTCTCATACTCTCGTGAATAAAATATTTATTTATATATCAATTATATTCCCATCATAAAAATATGTCAACGCAAAATAACTAAACACCGGCTTCTCTACGTCTTATTATCCGGTTTTCTTTCACAAAACTTTCATATTTATTAATTAACTTTTAAAAAACACATGATATAATTACTTACGTAAATATAAAATTAAAGGATGAACCTTAATGAAAATACTTATAGCCGACGACGAAAAAGACATAAGAAACCTAATAAAACTATATTTAGCTAACGAAAACTATGAGCTTATCGAGGCAGAAAACGGCTTAGAGGCCATAGAAAAAACAGACGAAACCGTAGATTTAATTCTGCTCGATGTCATGATGCCTTTGTTAGACGGCACTAAAGCCTGTGTTGAAATTCGTAAAAAACATAACACGCCCATTGTTTTTTTAACCGCAAAATCAGAAGATGCAGACAAACTAACCGGCTTTTCTTCGGGTGGTGACGATTATATAACAAAACCGTTCAACCCAATAGATTTACTTGCACGTGTCAAGGCCCATATCAGAAGATTCAGAACCTACTCAGACACAGCAAACGACTCTCGGGAAACGATTCTTGGTGATCTGGTTATTAACCTTGCCGCCAAAACGGTTTGCAAAAACGGCAACCCGATAAACCTTACAAAATTAGAATTTTCAATATTGGAATTGTTTTTGCAGAACAGAAAACATGTTTTCAGTTTAGAGCAAATTTACCAAAACGTTTGGGGCGAACAAAGCATATTAAACTCAGAAAGCACTGTGTCGGTGCACATAAGAAACTTGCGAAGCAAAATAGAGGACGACCTAACCAACCCCATTTATATTAAAACTGTTTGGGGGTGCGGTTATCGTGTGGATTAAAAAAATTGCAACATCTATATACACAAGTATTTTGATACGAATGGTATTATCGGCAATAGCGACAATGTTTTTGCTTGGTTTCTTGCTATCACAAATAAGCATCTATATTTCAAGAGAAACACAAATACATATGAACGCACAAAAAGAAAGTTCCGACATTTTAGCCGAACACCTTCAAGCGGACATAACCGCAAACAACTTGACTTTTGATCGGGTAAGCGATAACTATGTATATCATTCAGACTTTGAAATTGTTTGGTTGAACAGCGAATCTGCATCGTATGATGAAATAGAGATATATGCAATAGAAGATGGCGCAAACATTTACAGCATAGAATTTTCAGACTCTTCCGGATATGCGCTAATAAGTTCTAACCGTACCGAAATAGCATACAGTGCACTTACCTCCGCCGCATTCTTAGGAAGCGTTGCATTTTTCTTCATCTTATTCTTCTACCTAATATATCGCAAACTAAGTTATATCACCACAATAGAGCAAGGCATAAACTGTATTTCAAACGAAAATATATTGTTCAAGATACCCATAATAGGCAAAAACGAGCTTTCTCGGTTGGCAATAAGCATAAATAAAATGGGAGACAATCTATACGAAAAGATGCAAAAAGAAAGAGAAGACGAAAAAAACCAACGGCTATTAATTACTAATATGTCTCACGATTTACGCACTCCGCTAACCTCTGTCAACGGGTATATAGACATAGTTGCAAACAAATTAGATGACACCAACGAGCTGTATTCCTACATTCTGACAGCTAAGGAAAACGGGTTGCGTTTGGAAAGGCTGATAGACGATTTGTTTTTATACAGCAAACTAATAAGCGGCGATGTACCCGTACGACTGCAAAAAACAGACCTGTGCACGTTAATAGGTCAGATAATTGAAATTAAAGTAGAAAACATTGTCTTTACGACCGAGCAAAAAAATTTGTTTGCAAGCATAGACATAGAAAAATTTAATCGGATAATAGATAACTTGGTCAAAAATGCCGCTACCTATGGGGTAGACGGCGAACCCATAACAATAATTTGCAAAGACGAAAAAGAATGTGTTGCGGTGGAAATCATGAACAAAACAAAAGAAGATTTAAGTTCTCACATAGATAAGTTAACAGGCAGGTTGTACACCGCACACGAAGACAGGTCTAACGGTGCTTCCGGATTAGGGCTTTCTATTGTGAGCGAGCTTCTAAAGCAAATGGACGGCAAGCTGAAACTTTCTTTTGCCGACAACATTTTTGCAGCAAAAATAACTTTACCGAAAATTTAATTTTCTTTCAATTTTCTTTCATAAACCCATTTAGTTTCTTTTAAA
>CAYJNC010000041.1:0-4864 GCA_964371185.1 uncultured Christensenellaceae bacterium | reverse complement strand
TGGGTTTTTTATTCCTTAAGATATCATATACATATCAAAACTAAGGAGAAAATTTATATGGACTATGTATTGCAAACAAAAAACTTATGCAAAAAGTTTAGGCAACAGCTTGCAGTTAAAAACGTAAGCATAAACATCAAGAAGGGCGATATTTACGGTTTAATCGGCCAAAACGGCGCAGGCAAAACAACATTTATGCGGCTCATATGCGGGCTTGCTCGGGAAACATCCGGTAGCATTCGGCTTTTTTCCGGTGAAAATATTGTAGCCGATCGCAAAAAGATGGGGGCAACAATAGAAAACCCGGCACTGTATGCAGAAATGACTGCCTTAGAAAACATGGAGGTATATTGCAGATTTCTCGGTATCAAAAATAAAGAAAAACCAAAAGAATTACTTGAATTTGTTGGGCTTTTATTAGCCGGCACAAAGAAAGCCAAAAACTTTTCGTTGGGTATGAAACAACGGCTTATGATAGCAATAGCTTTGTTAGGCGATCCCGAATTTTTAATACTCGACGAACCCATGAACGGGCTTGACCCTATGGGTATAAAAGAAATTCGAGACCTGCTTTTAAAGCTCAACCGACAAAAAGGCCTTACCATACTTGTTTCCAGCCATATATTAGACGAGCTTTCAAAAATAGCCACCCGCTACGGCATATTAAGCGCCGGCAAATTAATCGAAGAGTTTTCGGCAGAGCATTTGTTTTCAAATAACAACACCTATGTTTTGCGTACCGACGACCTTTCACAGACTGCCGACCTAATATATTCACACTTCGTAAGCAAAGTTACGCTTTTAGAAGATGAGCTTGTTATTTGCGAAAAGCAAAACGAAATTCCGCAAATAATGCGCCTACTTGCCAAAAACAATATTAATGTACACGCATTAATTCCCCAAGAGCAAAATTTAGAAGAATACTACATGGGAAAAATAGGAGGACAAATTTCATGAATATTTTCAACTCAGACCTATACAAACTTAAAAAATCGGGTGCATTTTGGACATGCCTCGTCCTGTCGGCCGCCTATGCAATTATCATGGTGCTTATGCTAAGTGCATACAACGACACCGCAACCGCACCCGATGCTTACGGTTTCATATACGCCACCCCAATTTTACCCATGCTTATAGGCATATTTTCATCAAATTTTGTTGCCGACGAATTTGGTTTTGGCACAATAAAAAACTACCTCTCAAAGGGTGCGTTGCGAACTAACCTTGTTTTGTCTAAGCTACTGGCTTGCTTCTTTGGCACGACAATTATATTTGCGGTCGCAAACATAACAGTGTTTTTTGCCGGAACGGCTATTTTAGGCGGCGGAACTATCCCATTAGCCGAAATAATATCTTCCGTGTTAACCGCATACATATTATTCATCGCCTACACTTCACTTTTTGTTGCTCTGAGTTTTATTATAAGAAACAGCGGTATTGCAATTGCAACAAACATCGCCATACTGATTTTCATACCTACTTTTTTAAGTGTGATAGATTTTTCCGCACCCGAAAACGCAACAGCCTTGTCTCCCTATTGGTTAACGGGATCAATAGACAAAGTAACCATATTACCTTTAGAATCGGGAGTTTTATCTTTTGGTATTGTTGTCGCATTAGCATACATTGCAATATTCTCGGTTGTAGCATTGTTTACGTTCAAAAAATCTGACGTTAAATAAGGAAGCATAGAACCACACAACAAAATCTGCATAGGGACAATTGTTCCTATGCACCCAAAAAAACTATTTTAATTCGTTAAAAAAAACAATATCTGCCAAAACACACAATAAAAAAGGAGGTCATTTTTATGAAAATTCTTATAGCCTGTGATTGTTATTCCCCTACCGTAAACGGTGTTGTAACCTCTGTTTTAAACCTAAAAAACGCCCTTTTAAAAAAAGGTCACCAAGTAAAAATTTTAACATTGTCTAACACTCTCAAAACACATACGAGCGAAGATGTACATAAAATCGGCTCAATAACCATAGGCAAATTATATCCGGGCGCTCGCCTAAGGACGAGCATTGCAAAAAAATCAATAAGCGCTATAGCCGAATGGAACCCCGATATTATTCATACACAAAGCGAATTCAGCATATTCGACATAGCAAAGAAACTGTCTAAAAGATGCTCTGCGCCCATCGTGCACACCTATCACACAGCCTACGAAAACTATACACATTATTTTTTCCCGAACAAAAACATAGGAAAAGCAATCGCAAAACGCATAACCACACGCATAACCAAAAAAGCCGATGTTGTTGTAGCACCTACAAGTAAGATAAGTAGGCTTTTAGAAAAGTACAACACACCCTGCCCTATTCACATAGCACCAACCGGCATAGCACTCGAACGGTTTTCAAAAATTCTTTCCAATAAAAGTATTTTAGACCTAAAAGAAAGGCTTGGCATTCCCCAAAATGATTTTGTTTTGCTTTCGCTGAGCCGAATAGGCAAAGAAAAAAATATAGAAGAACTGTTGCACTGCATTAATATGCTGAAACACAAAAATATTTCGCTAATTGTCGCCGGTGACGGCCCTAAGAAAAACGAGCTTGAAATTTTAGCGTATGATTTGGGCATAGACGGTAAGGTTTTTTTCACCGGTATGGTTTCGCCAAAAGATGTGCCCTTGTACTATAAAACGGCAGATTTGTTCGTTTCTGCCTCCACAAGCGAAACGCAAGGCCTAACATATATAGAAGCACTCGCGAGCGGTACCCCTTTGCTTTGTAAGCAAGACGATTGTTTAGCCGGTGTGCTTAACGAGGGTGAAAACGGCTATTCGTTTTTAAACGTCGAAGACTTTGTTTTAAAGATAAATGTTTTCATGCACAAAAAAAATATATTGCAGTTCAAAGAAAACGCAATTAATACCGCAAAAAAATTCTCTCGGGAGAATTTTGCCGAAAACCTTTTAAGCGTGTATAAAAACTGCTTGTTAAACAAAAACAATTTGGCATAGCCAAAGGGAGGTGCAATTCCCCCGTGGTTTTTGCTCTTACCTAATTATTCATAACTGCGCAATTTCGTACTAAGTTAATAGATCATTCTTTTTGTCATACCACCGTCTATCACGATGTTTGCTCCGTTGACAAAATCATTTTCTTCGTCTGCCAAAAACAAGCACATATTAGAAATGTCTCGGGGTCTGCCTACCCTGTTTGACGGGTGAATATCGTGGTCTCGTTGTTCAAGTTCCTTCCAATAACCTACATGAATAAACCCGGGGCTGATTGCATTAACTGTTATCGGCGTGCCTTTTAATGAAACGCATAATGAATTTGTAAGCGACACAATACCACCTTTGCTCATGCCGTACAATTCCCAATCTTCCATGTTTTGATGCCACCGTGTAGAGGCTATATTTATTATTCTTCCAAAACTCTCTTCACTGTTAAGACCTATGAACTTTTGAGAACATAAAAATGCCCCACGCAAATTTGTGTCTAAAACCTTGTTATATTCTTCTAACGACACATCTGTAATGTTTTTTACAAACATAGCCACTGCACCGTTGTTTATTAACACATGCGCCTTACCGTACTTTTCCTTTATCGTCTCAAACGCATTCTCGATAGACTCGGGGTTTGATAAATCTGTTTCAATATATTCTACGTATTCTTCTTTGTTTTCAACGATGTCCAGCACTACTACTTTGTATCCTTTTTGGGCAAATTGTTCTGCCATATCATAACCAAGACCGTTTGCACCACCGGTAATAATACAAATTTTCATAAAACTTCCTCCTAAATATAACTGTTTGTAAATCGATTTAGATAGATTATAACACTTACCCCCCTCACATTCAACTCGATAATATCCTCGTAGTTAAAATACATGCAAACCCTCTGCCACGCAAACAAGTTATCACCGTCGAATAAATAATAAAAAAAAGACACATCGTCTGAGTGTCCGTATGCAGTTTCTAAAATCTACATCTACAAACACTTCAAATTTGTGCCTTTTTTAATATTCTGTATTCAATATTCGATTAAGCGCAAAACCCACAAGGTCTATTGCTTAATCTTTATGTTTTACATCATTGACATAACTGTAATATTACCCGTCTCGTCTTCGCTGGTCATTGTAGAACCATCTACTACAAATACATTAGAAACGCCTGAATTACTAATAGTTACTTCGTTTCCGTCTTGTGACCATTCACCTTCTGTACCATTCTCACCAACGTATGTCATCAGGACACCGTCTGCCATAAATTCATAAGCAAATTCGCCACCCAAAAGACCGGCAATCCCTGCTTGATCGTACGACTGTCCATCAATAGTTTCCATACTGGTAGCAACCCAAGATGTACCCTCTACAGATGCAGCCTCCTCAGCCGCCGGCGAACAAGCCATCAACGATATCATCATCAACGCTACAAACACTACTACTACAATTTTCTTCATATATATTCTCCATTCTTTATAATGTTGACAATATTATCACAAAAAGTCTTTAACTTCAACCTTTACATTGCAACATTTACAATATGTTAATATTTTCAAAATATTGGATTTTATATTCTCACCTTGTTTCATTTGGTTTATATGTCTTCTGTTTTAATAAGAATGATATCCTTTCTCAGGTTGTTTTAAGCCCTTGAACTTGACCTGAAAGGCCTTAGGACTCCGTCCTAAAACCTGCAAGGGCATATTATGCCCTTGACCCGAGAAATGCTATTCGCATTTCTTAAACTAATTAAATTACAGTGTTAATGGGTAGTGAGCAAGTTATCACCCTATATACATAAAAAATAAGGTGAGCACTTGCTTTTTATATCTTTTCAACCAACATTATTATAATTAAGAGAAACGCAAAGCGTTTCTCTTGGTTCTTAGGAACTTGTTCCTAAGTG